>VFMC01000640.1 GCA_006515795.1 Acidimicrobiaceae bacterium
CACGGAGGTAGACGCCCGGTTCACGGGTGATCAGGTCCCGAGCTCTCCGGCCACGTAATGACGGCGACAGAGCAACTCGTAGCGGACGACATCACCGAACAGGGGGCGCTCGCCGCTGTCGACCACGGTGTCGCCCACCACGACGGTTTCACCCTGATAGGTGATTTCGCCGTTGACGACCCGGGCGTTGTGCGTGGCCCTCGCACCGCACCAACACCTGGCCTCCACCTGCATCGGCACCCGCTCGTCGGCCACCTCGAGCATCCGCCTGGTGCCGTCGAACAAGATGCCGCGGAAGTCGGTGATCAGCCCGAACGCGAACACATCGATCGAGAGGTCGTCGACGGCGCGGGCGAGCTGGTCGCATTGCTCGGGCGTGTAGAACTGCACCTCGTCGCAGACGAGGTAGTGGATCGGCCACCGGTCGAGGGCGAGTTGGTAGAGGTCGAGCGTTGGCACCACCTCGATCGCCTCGGCGGCGACACCCAGCCTGCTGGTGACCTGTGCGCCTTCGCGGTCGAGCGTGGTGAGGAGGAGCCCGTACAGTTCGCGGCTCGCCAGGTTGTGGTGGATCTGCAACGCCATGGTGCTCTTGCCGGAGCCCATCGTGCCGAAACTGAACCGCAGTGTCGCCATGCGACCTCCGACCCTAACGGTTCGACGGGTATCGTCGACGGATGCGGCACTGGCGATGGGCAGTGGTGATCGGAGGGGTGCTGACGCTCACCGCGCTACCTGTCATCGCCGCGAACAGGCCGGTCGACGACCCGTCGATCAGCCCGAGCGAGCTCACCAAACGTGTCATCGCCTCGGCCGCGCAGCCGTTCGAAGGGCTCTATCGCACCCGCGGCGGTCTGCGTCTCCCCGACCTCGGCCGGCTCGACGACGAGGTCGCCCCGTTCACCGGCGCCAGCCGGGTGAGGGTGTGGTACGCCGCTCCGGACCGATGGCGCGCCGACGAGCTGTTGGTCGGCGCCGAGCGTGGCGTGTACCGCCAGCCCGACGGCGTGTGGTTCTGGGACTCGGGAAAGCGCCGGATCCTCTTCTCCGGTCGCGACGGCGACGAACCCGTA
>VFMC01000641.1 GCA_006515795.1 Acidimicrobiaceae bacterium
CACGAACGTGCTCGGCAATGCGCTCGGACACACCCCATCCGGCGGGGCCGTCACCCTCCATGGCGTCCGCACCGGCTTGGATTGCGTGGTCGAGATCGCCGACACCGGTGACGGCATGACCGCCGAACAGATCTTGCTCGTGTTCGACCGCTACACAAGATTCCATGGCGGGACCGGGATTGGCATCGGGCTCAACATCGCCCGCGCTATCACCCGAGCGCACCATGGCGACCTGGCTGCGTTCAGCTCGGGTCCTGGCGGCGGATCGATCTTCACCATCACCGTGCCGGCGCGGGCTCGTGATAGATGATCGCCCGTAGGGCAACGGCGGGTCGAAGCCCTGGCTGAGCCGGTCAGGCCGGTTTGCGGGCGATGAGTTGCACGACTGCGCCGACTCCCGTGTGACCGACACCCTCGACGACATCGCGCTCGAGCTCCTCGGCGTGGAGGAAGTCCAGTCCGGCGAGCTCTTCGCGCAGCGCGTCGAGAGTCATCGTCATCTCCGCCGACGGCGGGCCTCCGGTGCCACGGCCGATCTGGTCCGGCGTGTAGGCCTCGAGCACCAGCACGCCTCCGGGCTTGAGACCGGCAACGACCCGGCCGTGCAGCTGCCGGCGCACCCGTGGGGGCATGTGCGCGAAGACCGAGACCATCAGATCCCAGCGGTCGTGGCCGATGTCGAAGGCGGCGGGATCGGCGAGATCGCCCACGACGGCGCGAACCTCGACGCCACGCCGCGCGGCCAGTCGAAGGGTCTTGGCCACACCGGCCTCGGTGAGGTCGACGCTGTGCACGTCGAAACCGGCCCCGGCGAGGAACACCGCGTTTCGCCCCTCCCCCTCGGCGAGACACAGCGCAGTCCCGGTGGGAAGCATCGAGACGCTGTCGCGGAGGAACTCGTTCGGCTCGGTCCCGTAGAGGTACCCCTCGGCGCTGAAGCGCTGCTCCCACATCGAGCGCGGCGTCGGGACGTTCGTCACCGACCGGTCCATCGTGCCCAGCGCGTACTCGGTTGGTCTCCGCTGCAAGCACAGCGCTCCTCGACCGGAACGTGGCCGAGCACCTGCTCGAC
>VFMC01000642.1:0-878 GCA_006515795.1 Acidimicrobiaceae bacterium
GGTCATCCTCGACGGCAGCGGCAGCTACGACGACGAGACGTCGAATGTCGACCTGCTCAGCTTCAACTGGTTCTTCATCAAGGTCCCGCCGTCGAGTGCCATCACCAACGGGAACCTCTCCGGCAGGAACACGAAGACCCCTTCGTTCACCCCCGACCGCAAGGGCCCCTTCCAGATCGGCCTCATCGTGAGTGACGGGTTCCTCAACTCCACGACCGCCGTCGTCGACATCACGGTCGTCAACTCACCGCCAGCGGCCGACGCCGGCCCCGACCAGAACGCCCGCTACGGGCAGACGGTGCAGCTCGACGGACGGGGCAGCCTCGACGTGAACGCCGAGGATGTGCTGATCTATTCCTGGACGTGCGTCAGCAGCCCGGCGGGCGACCCGGTCACCTCGGGGCGCTTCTAGCCGAACGGCACCACGAGCGCGGGCCGGCCGTTCTTCACGCCGCGCACGGCGGGCACCTACGTGATGGGGTTGGTCGTCACCGACGGCATCGAGACCAGCACGCGCGACACGATGAACATGGTCGTGGGCAACCTGCCCCCGGTGGCCAACGCCGGCCCGGACGCCTCGGCGCCCGTACGCAATCCGTACCGGCTGAGCGGCCTGAACTCGACCGATCCCGACGGAAACCCGCTCGTCTATCGCTGGCGTTTCGTCTCGGTGCCGCCCGTGGCGGGCAGCACGCTCACCAACGCGGCCTTCCAGCCGAACGATTCCACCTCTTCGGGGCGGCCTTACTTCACGCCCGACCGGTCCGGCATCTACCACGTCGAGCTGATCGTCTCGGACGGGCTGGCCGACAGCGCCGCCGACGAGGTCGTGATCAGCGTGACCAACTCGGCCCCCACTGCCAACGCCGGGGCCGATC
>VFMC01000642.1:936-2007 GCA_006515795.1 Acidimicrobiaceae bacterium
CTCTCGACCGACCTGGAGACCCCGCTCGCGCTCACCTATGCGTGGTCGTTCCTCACGCTGCCCTCGGGCAGCGGCCTGAACTCCTCGGCCTTCACGCCCTCCTCCACCGCCCGCAGTCCGACCTTCTTGGCCGACCACCGTGGCGACTTCGTCGCGCAGCTCACCGTATCCGACGGGCTGCTCAGCTCGGCCGACAGCGTGCTCATCCGGATTCTCAATTCGACGCCGGTCGCGAGCGCGGGCACCGACTTCACCACCGGCGTCGGCACGGTGACGGCGCTCGACGGCTCGGGCAGCCGCGACGCCGACCGGGAAGACACCGTCACCTACCACTGGACCTTGCGCAGCGCTCCGTCCGGCAGCGCCATCACGACCGCGGCCCTCTCGATCAACGACTCGCAGGCGGCGATCCGCCCCACCTTCGTCCCGGACCGACCGGGACAGTTCGTCTGGGGGCTGGTCTGCACCGACAACGCCGCCCCGCCGGCCTCCTCGACCCGCGACGACGTCATCGTGACCGTCCAGAACACCGCGCCAGTGGCCGTTGCGACCGCCACGCCGTCCACGCTGCAGGTCACCCAGTCGGTCCAGCTCGACGCCGGCGGCTCCCAGGACGCCGAGACGCCGGGCTCGTTGACTTATGTCTGGTCGTTCCTGCGAGTGCCCGCGGGCAGCTCGGTCAGCAACGCCAGCTTCGTCACCACCCGCACGCTGGTCAATCCTGTGTTCCAGCCCGACCGCAAGGGCTTCTACCAGGTCGAGCTGAGAGTGAGCGACGGCCTGCTGCAGGGAACGCCCGCGATCCTGAACCTCACCGTCGACAACACGCTGCCCGTCGCCAGCGCTGGCGCCGACATCACGACCGGCGTGGGCAACGCGGTTCACCTGGCAGGGCTCGCGTTCGACTCCAACGTGGAGGATTCGCTGGTCTATCACTGGCGTTTCGCGTCGGTGCCGCCGGTGGCGGGCAGCACGCTCACGACATCGGCCTTCTCGCCCAACGACTCGGGGGGCGCCGCGAACACGGTCTTCACGCCGGATCGGGACGGCACTTACCAGATCGTCCTGACG
>VFMC01000643.1 GCA_006515795.1 Acidimicrobiaceae bacterium
GCCGGCGCCGTTCGGGCCGATCAGGCCGAAGATCTCGCCGTCGTGGACGTCGAACGAGACCTCGTCGACCGCCACGGTCTTGCCGTAAGTCTTGCGGATGCGCTCGACGTGGATGACGGGCTGGGCCATGGGCTGGCCCCGATTGTAAGTGAACCTGCTTCACTTTTACGTAAACCGTAAAAGTGAAGCAGGTTGCGTTTTACCGCTCTCCGGTGGTCCGCGGCACGTCGCTCTTCACCGACACCTTCACGATCGCCGTCGTCCAGCAGCACGCCGCGCCGCCGCCACCGTTGCCCGAGTAGTCGTTGGCGGTCACATGCAGCATGTAGTCGCCCGGCTCGTCGAACGTGGCGGTGGTCGAGGCCTTCCCGGAGTACGGCTGGTCGGGCTTGCCACCCTTGACCGCCGTCATCTTCGCCTTGGGGTCGGCGATGGTGACGGTGCCTGGGCCGCGGTACTTCGAGATCACCAGCTCCACCGGCGGCGCCGTGCTGGTCAGCGGCGTGTTGGCGCCGCTCGAGTACTGGGCGTCATCGTCGGCCGACATGTCGAGCGACATCGGCGCGCCAACGGTCGCGACGCGGGCAATCGCCTTGGCCACCGTCGCCAGCGGCCCGGTGAACGTCTCACCGCGGTTGAACGTAAGCACCGGCGGCACGTTGTAGCCACGCGGGCCCTCTTCGGACGCCCGCATCGGCGTGATGTTGTAGTCCGAGCTCATGTAGAACGGCACCTTCGAGGTCACGCCATTGACCGTCAGCGACCAGGTCAGCTTCTGGGTCTTCGCAAACTCCTTCGGCACGGTGTAGATGAACATGCCGTAGCGCCGGCCCGACAGGAAGTGCGTAGGCTGCCCCATGTCGGGCGTCCCCGGCGAGAACTGGTTGTTCGGTCCGATCGGGACATCCAGCTCCTGGGCCGTGTTGCGGTTGAAGTAGCCGATCAGGAACGTGTGCGAGCCGTCCGGGTTGTCGTACCAACCTTCGAACGCGGGCGTCACGCTGGCGCCGAACCCCTTCGGCGGGGTGCTGGGCAGCAGGCCTTGCGCCGACACCAGGGCCGTCCCGGC
>VFMC01000644.1 GCA_006515795.1 Acidimicrobiaceae bacterium
TGGGCCATGAAGCGGCTGGATCACCTCCGCAAGTCGATCATGCTCGAGCCCCGCGGGCACACCGACATGTACGGCGCGTTGCTGACCGAGCCGGTCACGCGCGACGGGCACGCCGGCATCCTCTTCATGCATAACGAGGGATGGAGCACGATGTGCGGTCACGGGATCATCGCCGTGACGACGATTGCGCTCGAACGCGGCCTGATCTGGTCGAAGGACGAAGGCAAACCAGCAACGGTGGCCCTGCGTTACGACACCCCGGCGGGCCGCGTCGAGGCGCAGGCCCGCGTCACCTATCGAGACGACTCCGTCCACGTGACCTCGGTCGCGTTCCGCAACGTTCCGTCATTTGTCTTCGAGCCCTCGTTGCTGGTGACGGTCGGGTCGAGGAAGATCCCGGTCGACGTCGCCTTTGGCGGCGCGTTCTACGCCATTGTCGACGCCGAGGCCGCCGGCGTGCCGATTGACGGCGCGCACCTGCCCGAGCTGCGCAAGCTCGGCATGCTGATCGCGCGCGAAGTGGAACGGCTGCGCCACGTCGTCCACCCGAACGAACCGGGGCTCGAGGGAATCTACGGCACCATCTTCACGGCGCCGTCACACCTGCCCGACGCGCACCTGCGCAACGTCACCATCTTTGCCGATGCCGAGGTCGATCGCTCGCCCTGCGGCACCGGCACCGCGGCCGTGATGGCGGTGCTCAACGACATGGGCCTGCTCCTGGACGACGTGCCGTTCGTCCACGAGAGCATCGTCGGCACGACGTTCAAGGGCCGGGTGGTCGACCGCGTCGAAGTCGGCGAGCGGCCGGCGATCGTCCCCGAGATCGAAGGCTCGGCGTGGATCACCGGCGAGCACGCCTTCCTGATCGACGGCGACGATCCGCTACGAGCCGGGTTTCGCCTGTAACGCCGCCAGCTTGGCCATGTCCATCTTCGTCGCGAACTCGTGCAGCACCTTGGTATCGGCGAGGTCGCGCCCCTCGATGGTCACCATGAAGCGCTTGCCCGCGAAGATGTTCAGCTCGCCGCGCTTCGAGCTGGTGTCCCACTTCTCGAAGCCCGGGTT
>VFMC01000202.1 GCA_006515795.1 Acidimicrobiaceae bacterium
TGTCGACACGTGGAGCGTGTTCAAGGTGGCGTTGGTGTTCAACGTGATCCTCTACATGGTGTGCCTCGTTGCCGGCGTGCTGCTCTGGAACGTTGCGCACGCCACCGGCACGGTCGACAACGTCGAGAAGTTCTTCGAGCAGTTCGGCTGGGAGACCTTCCAGTTCAAGGGCGGCGAGATCTACCACAGCGCCTGGATCGCCGGCCTGTTCGGTGCGATCGGTCTCACTGGCTTCGCTGTGTTGTTGGCCACGCTGTTCAACCTGATCACCGATCTGGTCGGTGGCGTGCGGGTGAGCGTGCTCGAAGAAGAGGTGGTGGCCCGCGCTCCGATGCGCTCGAGCGACCGCGGCGGCACCGACTCGGCCTGATCCCGGTTGAGTGTTTGCGGCTCCGGCCGCTAGCCTCTTGAGCTGCTAGCGGGGCTATAGCTCAGTCGGTTAGAGCGCATCCCTGATAAGGATGAGGTCACAAGTTCGATTCTTGTTAGCCCCACCGCAGCACTGCCAGCAGCGAGAGCGCTAGCTGAGATCTGGGCCGATCCCGTCTCGGGGGCCGAAACGAATTCGGCCCAGATCGTGAGTCGGGGCGGGCCGCTACGCTGCGGGGCGATGAAACTGCTGCGCCGGGCGCTGCTCGCACTGTCGTTGGCCGCAGGGCGGCTGGACCGAGCTCCGCGTCCCGCAGTCATGACGGGCGGCGTTGCTGTGGGGACCGACCCAACTTCGCCGATCGTCGGCATCATCGGTAGCGGGGTAACCGGTCAGGCCGTCGGTCGCGTTCTCGAGATGCTCGGGTTTCGGCGGGCGTGGTTCGACGTCGACAACGACGCGGCCCGCCGCGCCGCCGGCATCTACGGCGGGGTGGTCGTCGAGTCCCACGCCGACCTGGCGGTCGCCGACGTCGTGGTGCTGGCCAGCCCCGCCTTGCACGCCGAGAAGGCGGCGAGGTTCGTCGCCGAAGGCGTGCACGTGGTGTGCCTGTCCGACGACCCCGACGACGTTGCCAGCCTGGTCGACCTGGATGCCGCGGCGCGCCGGCACGGCGTGTCGTTGGTGGTCGGTGCCGGCGTTTCTCCGGGCCTGAGCGGCGTGCTCGCCCGCCACCTTGCTTCCCGACTGCACGTGGTCGACGAGATCCATGTGGCCATGCACGGTACCGGCGGACCCGCATGTGCCCGGCAGCACCACGACGCGCTCGGCGGGACTGCGTTGGGGTGGCACGACGGCGAATGGATCGAGCGACCGGGCGGAAGCGGGCGCGAGCTGTGCTGGTTCCCGGAGCCGATCGGTCCGGCCGACTGCTACCGCGCCGCGCTCGCCGACCCCGCCCTGTTGCACCTGGCGTTCCCCGAGGCCGAGCGCATCTCAGCGCGGGTTTCGGCCACACGTCGCGACCGGCTCACCGCGCGTCTGCCGATGCTCTCGCCCCCGCACCGCGAGGGCGACCGTGGTGCATTGCGAGTGGAGGTGCGCGGCTCGGTCGTCGGGGGGGAACGGGTGACGCACCTGGTGGGAGCCGTAGGCCGCACCGGCGACCTCGCCGGCGCGGTGGCCGCTTCGTTCGCAGCCGCATGCGTTTCGGGCCGCGCCGAGGCAGGCTTGGTCATCTCCGGTCACGATCGACCGTTGGCCGAGTGGATGCTGCGCTCGCTGGCCGACGTTGGAGTGATGTTGCAGGAGTACACGGGCGTAGCCACTGGAGGAAGTGCATGATCGATCCACTGCTGCGGCAACCCTGGTTGCCCGATGGGCGCATCGTGCGGTTGCCCGGCCGCGGCGAGACCTTCGCCCGCGTGCACCAGCACGCCGACCCGGCCGCTCCCACTCTGCTGCTGCTGCACGGCTGGACGGCTAGTGCCGACCTGCAGTTCTTCACGGCCTACGAGGCGCTGGCCGAGCACTACTCGTTCGTGGCGATCGATCATCGCGGCCACGGTCGCGGCATCCGCAGTCCCGATCACTTCACGCTCGAGGACGCGGCCGACGACGCGGCCGCGCTCGTCCGCGAGTTGGGCATCACCCAGGTGATCACCGTCGGCTACTCGATGGGCGGCCCGATCAGCATGCTGCTCGCCTACCGGCATCGTGCGCTCGTCAGCGCGATGGTCGTCGAGGCCACCGCGCTCGAGTGGCGTGCCACCCGGATGGAACGGCTGCGGTGGAAGACGGTGCGACTGATCGGGCCGGTGCTTCGCAGTTGGGCGTACCCGGCGTGGGTCACGATCGGGATCCGGCGCCTGCTCGGCTCCAATCACGAGTTGATGCCGTACGTTCCGTGGCTCGAGGCTGAGATGCATCGCGGTCACACGCTCGCCATCGTGCACGCCGGCCGCGCCCTCGGCCGCTACGACGCGCGGCCATGGGTGGCCTCGCTCGATGTGCCGGCAGCAGCGCTGATCACCACTCGCGATCGACTCGTCAAACCACGCAAGCAGCACGCGCTGGCCCGCGCCCTCGGCGCGGTGGAGGTGGAGGTTCCCGGCGATCACCTCGTTCCGTGGGTATCGCCCGGCGCGTTCAGTGACGCCACGCTCGCTGCCGTCGACCTCGTGACAGACCGGAGCAGCTCCCCGGTCTGACCGCGATCAGTCTCGCTGGCCTTCGAGCGAGTCGACCTTGGCGGTCGCGATCTCGATCTCGCTGAGCCGCACGCTCATCCGGTCGATCGCTTCGGTGAGCCGGTCGAGGTGGTCGCCCACTTCGCTGGTGGTGGCCACGTCGGACAACGAAAGGCGGATGCTGGCGATCTCGCGGGCCAGGTACTCGGTGTCGGCCTGGGTGCGTTCGGCCACCCTCCGGTCGAGATCGCTCTGGGTGCGGTCGCGGTGCTCCTGGCGGTTCTGGGCGAGCAGGATGAGCGGTGCCGCGTACGCCGCCTGCAGCGACAACAGCAGCGTGAGGCCGATGAACTGCCACCGATCGAAGCGCCACCGGTCGGGCCCGAGGAAGTTCCACAGCACCCACACCACGCAGAACACGCTCTGGTACACGAGGAACCTGGCGGTGCCGATGAACCGCGCGACGCTCTCGCTGAACTGGCCGAACGCATCGGGGTCGTAGTGGACGCTGAGGAGCCGTCGCTGACGGGGTGTGGTGAGGTCGTCGCGGCGGGTCACGGTTTGACCGCCGCTGCTGTGGTCACCCGCCGTCGCTGGCGCCACCCGGTGGGCAGCGTGCGGTCGAGCACATCATCGACGGTGATGGCTCCGAGCAGGTGTCCGGCCTCGTCACACACGCCGACGGCGAGCATGTTGTAGCTGGCGAGACGCTCGGCGACGTCGCGCTCGCTCATGTCGGGAGCGATGGTCGGTTCCTGCTCGAGGCATCGCCCGAGCTCGATGCTCGGCGGTTCGCGCAACAGCCGCTGGAAGTGCACCACCCCGAGGTACGTACCGGTGGGTGGCTTGTACGGGGGCTGCACGACGAACACCTGGGCGGCGATGCTGACCAGCCACTCCGGGTCGCGCAGCTCGGCCAGCGCCTCGGCGACGGTGGCGGTGGGCCCGAAGATGATGATGTCGGGCGTCATCAGCGCACCGGCCGTGCCCTCCTCGTAGGCCAGCAGGCGGCGCATGACGTCGGCATCCTCGTCGTCCATGGCCTCGAGGATCTGGGTTCGCTGCTCCCCGGGCATCTCGGCCAGGAGGTCGGCGAGATCGTCGTACTCCATCTCTTCGAGCACGTTGATGAGACGCTCGAGATCGAGGCCTTCGATCATCCGGAGCTGTTCGGCCTCCGGCAGTTCCTCGAGCAGGTCGGCGAGGCGCTCATCATCCATCGCCTCCGCCAGCTGCTTCCGGTTCGACAGCGGGAGCGAACGCACCACCGCGGCCACATCGCTCGGGTGCATGTCGCGGAGGCGGGCGACCTCGGCGGCCACCTCGCCGCCGGCACCGACACCGAACAGGTCTGGGACCTCATCGAAGTCGAGAAGGCGGTAGCTCGGGCGGCGCCTGATCGCGCTGCGCCTGGCGAGACGCACCTTGGAGATCTCCCACCACGTCTGGCGTCCGTCGCCGGCCGGGCGCAGGGCCACGTCGCTGACGGTTTCGTCGCCGACCTTGCTGTCGATCAGGTCGCGGCCGATGAGCAGCTCGCCGTGGCGCGGTTTGAACGGGTTGAGGTCTACGTCCCAGCTCCGCAAGCGGGCGCCTTCGCCGTCGAGGGTGCCGATGCGGCCGGCGTTCACGAAGATCCGGCGGCGCTGACTGGTGGCCACGAAGCCAAGAACGCGTGGCGGCGATCCCTCGCGGCCGGGAATGACGACGATGTCGTCGAGCCGACCGATCGGCGCGCCCCCGGCGTCGAGCAGCGCGAGGCGCATCACCCTGAACGCGTAGATGAGGTCGCCTGCCATGCGCCAAGGCTACAGCGCACATCCCCGCTGGTAGTGGCCGGTCTGGCGCCCCGGGGGCAGTTCGGCGGGCGGCTAGCGAGATGCGGTCGTCAACATGGCGCGACAGCCACGAGCGTGTCGCTGAAGGCGACGCCACCACCCCAGTCGACGAGGGTGTCGTTGGTGAGGCCGTTGGCGGTGACCCCGCCGTCGTGCTGGTGCCCCCACCATCCCCATGGAATGGCCACCACGCCCGTCCGCAACCGCGTGGTGATCTTGGCCGGCAACTCGACCGACCCGCGGTCGTTCCACACCCGCACGCGTTGGCCGTCGCTCACACCGAGTCGTTCGGCGTCGGCCGCGACCAGCTCCGCATAGGGGCCTTCCTCGAGCGGGCCGTGCTTGGGCAGGTGCGAGTAGCTGGAGTTCATGAACCGGGTGTGCTGCTTCGGGGTGAGCAGCGCGAACGGGAACCTGGCTACGAGCTCGACGTCGCCGGCCAACGACTCGCGGGCCGCGGTGTAGGTGGGTAGTGCCGGGTGTCCGAGGCCGGCGAGCACGTTGCTGACGAGCTCGACCTTTCCAGAAGCGGTCGGGAACTCACCCGTCGCGAACGGGCGCCCGTCGATCGGGTAGGGGCGGCGAGTCGGCGGTGGAGCTCGCTGTTGCTCACGGCCTGACCGATGGGCGCGATTGCCGGTTCGTTCCACCCGAGGTTGAGATGGCCCCACGAAGGAACCACGTCGACCGACTCGATCTGGGTGGTGGCGGGCAGCACGATGTCGGCATAGCGGGCCGTGTCGGTGAGGAACTGTTCGTGCACCACCGTGAACAGGTCGTCGCGCATCATCCCCCGACGGATGCCCTCGGCGTTCGGCACC
>VFMC01000203.1 GCA_006515795.1 Acidimicrobiaceae bacterium
CGCGCCGCGCCCGGTACATCGCCGAGACCTTCTTCGACCCGGGATCGCGATGCGTCAACGAAGAGCGCGGCATGCTCGGCTTCACCGGGACCTTCGCCGGCAAGCCGATCAGCGTGCAGAGCGTCGGCATGGGCGGCGCGAGCGCGGCGATCTACTACACCGAGCTCACCCAGCAACTCGGCGCCACCCGCGTCATCAGGGTCGGCACCGCCGGCGGACTCAGCGACAGCCTGCGAATGGGCGACACCGTGGTTGCGGTGAGCGCTACCTGCGACGACCCGATGATCGACATCCTCACCCATGGCGACGCCCACGCGCCGACGGCCGATTGGCGCCTGGTGGAACTGGCCGCACGACTTGCCCGCGAGCGCGGCGCAACCGTGCACGTCGGCCCGATCGTGACCAGTGCGGTGTTCTACGACACCCGGCCGGGAGTGATGAAGCGCTGGAAGGATCGCGGGCACCTCGCGGTGGAGATGGAGGCCGGCATCCTGTACACGCTCGGGGCGATCAATGGGTTCGAATCTCTGGCGGTGATGACGATCAGCGATCTCATCGACGACGCCGGCGATGCCGAGCGGATCAGCGATGCCGAGCTGAAGGCCGGTGTCGACAAGATGATGGAAGTCGCCTGCGCCGTAGCCGTCGCCGACCTCTGATCAGCAGGCCGTTTCAATGGGGCCGGCGGATCAGATGAGACCCAGTTCGCGCACGGCTTCGCGCTCCTCGGCCAGTTCGGCGGTGGAGGCGTCGATCTTGCCGCGCGAGTAGTCGTCGACGTCGAGACCTTGCACGATCGAGTAACGGCCCCCGGCGCAGGCGCACGGGAAGCTGGAGATGAGGCCCTCGGGCACTCCGTACGACCCGTCGCTGGGCACGCCCATGCTCACCCAGTCGCCGGCTGGGGTGCCGAGCGACCACGAGCGGATGTGATCGACCGCGGCGTTCGCGGCCGACGCTGCCGACGACGCGCCGCGTGCTTCGATGATCGCCGCGCCACGCTTGGCGACGGTGGGGATGTAGGTGCCATCGACCCAGGCGTGATCGCCGACGAGCTCGTAGGCGTTCCTGCTCTGCCCGCCGACGTCAACCTTGGCGTGGAACAGGTCGGGGTACTGGGTGACCGAGTGGTTGCCCCAGATGGTCATGTTGGTCACGCTGGTGACGGCCACGCCCGCTCTGGCCGCCAGCTGGCTGATGGCACGGTTGTGATCGAGGCGGGTCATCGCCGTGAACCGGCCGGGATCGAGGTCGGGGGCGTTCTGCTGGGCGATCAGCGCATTGGTGTTGGCGGGGTTGCCCACGACGAGCACCTTCACGTCCTTTTTCGCACTCGCGCTCAGCGCCTGGCCCTGCGGCTTGAAGATGCCACCGTTGGCACTGAGCAGATCGCTGCGCTCCATGCCCGCCTTGCGCGGCATCGCGCCGACGAGCATCGCCACATCGACATCGCCGAAGGCGACGTTGGGGTCGTCGGTGCACACCACGCCGGCCAGCAACGGGAACGCACAGTCGTCGAGCTCCATCCGCACGCCATCGAGCGACTTCAGGGCCGGGGTGATCTCGAGCAGCTGCAGGATCACCGGCGTGTCGGGCCCGAGCATCGAGCCCGAGGCGATACGGAACAACAGGCTGTAGCCGATCTGGCCAGCAGCACCGGTGACGGCAACACGCACAGGAGAGTTCATGGACCGAGCGTAGGCCGCGCCGCGCCCGAGCGAGAAGCCCGCCCGGCCCGTGTCTCGGCCGGTGTCTCGGCCGGTGTCTCGGCCGGTGTCTCGGCCGGTGTCTCGGCTGCAGCTGCTCGGGTCGCGGCTACTCGGGAAGTGGCTTTTGCAGGTCGCGGCGTCCGATCACATCGAAGATGATGTTCGCGTAGAACTGCTTGGCCTTGTCGGTGCGCAGGTGGACGCCACCGTCGGATCCGCTGAGTTCGCCGGAGATCTGGTTGGCCAGCCCGGCCCAGTCGAGCACGGACACGTTCGGGTACTTGCCGGGCAGCGCCCAGATCAGCGCGTTGTTGCCATCGATCCAGCCCTTCGGCGCCTTCACGGTGAGGAACACCACCTGCGAAACCTCGTCGGCCGGCAGGTGCGACATGATCTGGTCGTAGGTGGCCGCCGAGACCGGTCCGTTGGTGCCGGCCTGGATGACGATGATCTTGCCGATCGTGCCCGAGGCGCGGTACTGCCCGATGATGTTGGCGATGCCCTCTCCGGTTCGACTCACGTCGGCATTGACGAAGAACCCGCCTGCCTGCAGTTCGCTGGTGGCGCCGAGCATCACCGACTCACCGATCGCGATCGGCGGCCGTTCCGCCACGGGCACGGTCGTGGTGGGCGCGACCGTGGTCGCCACCGTGGTGGTGGCGCCTGGTACCGAGTCGGCGGCGGCGGTTGCCGGGGTGACGAGGCCCGGATCAACCGTGATCGGCGAGACGGGCGTCGCGGCCAACTGCTCGGCGATCTTGGCCTCGCCCTCGGCGCTCGCGCACTCGACCACGCCGACGCAGCGATTCGGCGCCATGGCGATGCTGACGCCCGCCCAGCCGAGTAGCACCACGCCCACCACGCCGATCCCGGCGAACTGGCGGCGGCGCATCAGCACCGCCTGGCTGGGACGGTGACGCTCGCCGCGCAGCCATGCGCCGACCGCGCCGCGGCGCACCGGCATCTCGATGAAGCGGTAGCTGGCCTCGGTTATCGGCAGGGTGACGAGCATCGCCAGCACGAACTGCCACGGAAGCAGCGGCTTGCCGGCCTCCTGGCGGATGATCTGGTAGATCGGCCAGTGGTAGAGGTACATGCCGTAGCTGCGGGTACCGATCCACGAGAACAGGGGGTTCCCCAGCACGGCACCGGCCATGGCTCCGCGGTGGGTGACCGCGGCGATCACGAGCACCGTGGCCAGCCCGGCCGCGAACAGGCCCCCGCGGAACAACCACGGATCGAACCGCGACCCGGTGAGGATGGCTAGTGCCGGATCGGCGAGGTGCACCTGCCAGGCGAGGAACCCGAGCGCGGCCACCCCGACGATGGCGACGGCATCGAGCATCGGGCCCTTGTCGCGCAGTGGCCCCCGCATGATCGCCACGGGCCTCCACACCATCGCGAACGCGGCGCCGAGCATGAGCCCGCCCGCTCTGGTGATGGTGCTGAGGTAGAGCGTGTCGTTGATGCTGATGCAACGTTCGCCGATCACCCAGTAGCCGCGTGAATCGCCGGGGCCACAGGTGGAGTTGATGTCGCCGGGCACGTAGAAGATCGCGATCAGCATGGTGATGGCCACGGAGACACCCAGCAGCCACAGGGCAACGCGCGGCAGTTGCGCCCGCCCCCGACGCAAGATGGCGGCCATCACCAGCGGCCACGCGAGGTAGAACTGCTCCTCGACGGCCAGCGACCAGAGGTGACGCAACGGCGCGAAGGCCTCGCTCGCCGTGTAGCCGGCACCGACCCAGATCTGGTACCAGTTGCTCACGTAGCCGACGCCGCCAAGGATGTCGCCGCGGGTGCGCCCCCGCGCCTCGGGCTTGAACAGCGCGAGGTACACGGTCATCAACGCCAACATCACGAACACCGCGGGCAGGAGCCGCCGGAACCGTCGCAACCAGAACTGCTTCAGATCGATCTGTCCGCTGCGCTCGTGCTCGGCGATGAGCAGCAGCGTGATCAGATAGCCGGAGATCACGAAGAACACCTCGACGCCAAGGAAACCGCCGTGCAGCCATGCGCTGTTGGCGTGATAGATCATCACCGCAACCACCGCCAGCGCGCGCAGACCGTCGAGACCCGGCAAGTGCGGAACTCGGCTGATCTGCCCGGAGGGCGTGTGCGGTGGGGACCAGTCGGTCATCGGGGCCCAAGTATCTCAGTTTCGTGACGAAAATCGGCGGCACGTGCCGTTCGACGTCACATCTGCAGCGACTTGACCTCGAGGAACTCCTCGAGACCGAACCTGCCGGCCTCGCGACCGAGGCCACTTTGCTTGTATCCGCCGAAGGGCGCCATCACGTTGAAGGCGCCGCCGTTCACCTCCACCTGCCCGGCACGGATCTTGCGGGCGACGCGCTTGGCCCGGTCGGCATCGCCGCTCCAGACGCCTCCGGCCAGGCCGTAGATGGTGTCGTTGGCGATCTCGACCGCTTCGTCCTCGGTGTCGTACGGCATGATCGACAGCACGGGTCCGAAGATCTCCTCGCGGGCGATGGTCATGTCGCGGCTCACGTTCGAGAACACGGTCGGCTGCACGAAGTAGCCGGTATCCAAGCCGTCCGGCGCCGCTGTGCCACCGGCCACCAGGGTGGCTCCTTCATCGATGCCGGTCTGGATGAAGGCGCGCACGCGATCACGTTGCGCGGCCGACACGAGCGGCCCGAGGC
>VFMC01000645.1 GCA_006515795.1 Acidimicrobiaceae bacterium
GTGTCGGTCGGAAAGAGCTCGTCCCAACCGCCGCACCACACGTCGTCGAATGCCGCGCCCGGATAGGTCCGGCGCAGTGGCACTCGCGGGTTCTGCCACAGCAGGTTGACGCCCGTCGGCCGGTGCACGAGATCGACGATCTTCGCGCCCGCCTCGGGGAACAACGTCAGCCGCAGGCGGTCACCCTGGAGCGCAAGCCCGGAGACGCCCTCGTGCACGAGGGTTGTGTCGACGAGGGGCGGTGCGCTCACGTCGTCTCGGAGGCGTAACCGAATGCGCTCCAGCCGCCGTCGACGACGAGCGTCGTGCCCGTGACGAACGAGGCGCGGTCGGAGGCGAGGAAGACGACAGCGTCGGCGATCTCGGACGGCTCGGCGAGTCGCCGCATCGGGGTGCGACCCACGTACATCGCCTCGTTGACGGCGCCCGTCTCGATCGCCCGTTCGACCATGTCCGTGCGCGTCACACCGGGCGCGACTCCATTCACCCGCACGCCCCGGTCGGCCCACTCGATCGCGAGCACTCGCGTCATCATCTCGACGGCGGCCTTCGCGGCACAGTACGCGAGCCGCTGCGGAAACGCCTCCGTGGCATTGATCGAGGAGATGTTGACGATCACCCCGCTTCGCCGATCGAGCATCCGGCTCCCGAACGCCCGCGCGCAAAGGAAGGAGCCCGTCGCCATCACGTCGAGCGATCGTTGCCATTCGGCTTCGGCCAGTGTCTCGGACGGTGCGATGTGGGCGATGCCCGCGTTGTTGACGAGCACGTCGACCGGCCCGAGCTCGGCCTCGACCCGGACGGCGGCCGCTTCCACCTGTGCGGCGTCGGAGACGTCGCAGGGATAGGGAGCGCCCTCCTGCACGTCGAGGACGGCCACGGTGTCCCCGTTCGCCCGGAACGCCTCGGCGACGGCGGCGCCGATGCCCTGCATGCCGCCGGTGACAACGACGACGCTCATGCCGGCGCGGGTTGGAACAGCTCCAGGACGATCCCGTCGGGATCCCGCACGTACAGCCCCCATGCTCCCGTGTTCGCGCCCGTGTCGATCGCGACCGGTTCGGCGTCCACGCGGCTCGACGTACTCGAACAGCTCGAGCCGCTGGCCTGCGGGCGTCACGAGGTGCGCCATGCGAACGTGCACGTCGGGGTAGCCGGTGATCGGGGCCAGGTAGCCGCCAGACTTCTCCTGCTCCATCACGACCTCGAGCCCGAGCGCATCCCGGTAGAACGCGAGCGCCCGCTCGAGGCTCGACACGGTCAACCCGGTGTGGTGGATCGCCGAGATCACTCGCCCTTCAGCGCTCCCGACACGAGGCCCCGCACGAAGTAGCGCTGCCCGAAGATGTAGACGGTGACTATCGGCAGGGTCGCGAGCGTCAGCCCGGCCATGATGGCCGGCACGTTGAGGCTGTAGCGGC
>VFMC01000646.1 GCA_006515795.1 Acidimicrobiaceae bacterium
GGAAAGGATATTCCGATCCGGATCGGACACCGTCCCGCAGAGCTGCGCGGCAGCAGCGGTCACCCCGATGGTCGTGCCGGTCGTCACGGTCCGAACCGGGAGCGCGATGGACGTTTCCGTCGTCGTCCCGATCGCAAGCGCGACCGGATGGTTCGTAATGGATCCGAGGTCCGCCCGATTCGCCGGCGGCGAGATACCGAGGTGGTACGAACCGGCGGCGATGTTCGGGAACACCGCCATCCCGTCGGCTCCGGCCGTCACCGTTGGTGATGCGACGCCACCGCCCGGGAAGCTGATCCCCACGAACGCACCGCTCACCGACTGGTTGCGCTGATCACGCACGATGACACGGAGTGTCGCGGTGCCGGTCGTCGTGGTCGTGGTGCTGGTCGTGGCGCCACCGCCCCCACCGCTCCCACTACTCGTGGTACCCGTCGTAGTCCCGGTCGTCGTTCCGGTACCCGTCGCTGTCGTCGTGGTGGTCGTACTCGTTGTTGAGGTTCCAGACCCGGACGTCGTCGTACTCGTCCCAGTACTCCCGGTGGTAGTTCCCGTTGTCCCGGTGGTTCCGGTAGTCGTGCCGGTCCCCGTCGTTGTCGTCGTGGTGGTCGTCGTCCCGGTAGTCTCCGTTGTCGTCGTGGTGGTGCGAGATGGGAGCGATGCAACGTATTCGCTCGTCGTCCCGCCGGTCAACGTCACGACGACAGCTGAGATGTGCCCGACATCGCTCCGACTCGATGGTGGCGACACCGCGAGGTTATACGACCCGGACGCGAGACTGGAGAACGTGAACATGCCATCCACGTTCGTCGTCCCGCTCGATGAACCCGAGCTCCCCTGGTTGCTCAACGTCACCGCCGCACCGCTCACCGGCTGACCGCTCGGGGCGCGGACAACGACGCGCACGGCGGCATTCCCCGTTGGGAGCCCACCGGTCGAACCGGTCCCCGTCGTCGTGCTCGTTGCTGTCCCCGATGTCCGGAACGTCGCTGCCGCAATCGTCGAACAGTTTCCTGCCGCATCGCACGCTTTCACGCCGACGCCGTAATCCGTTCCCGCGGC
>VFMC01000647.1 GCA_006515795.1 Acidimicrobiaceae bacterium
ATCGACGCGGCGACCAACGAGTCCGGACACTCCAACCAGGCCAGCGCCACGACCCCGGCGGTTCCGGACACGGATCCACCGACGGCACCGATCAACCTGACGGCGCAGGCCACCAGCTCGACCGCCATCGATCTTGATTGGACCGCGTCGACCGACAACGTCGCCGTGACCGGTTACCGGGTCTTCCGCGACGGCTCGCTGATCGCGACCGTCGGTTCGCTCGACTACACCGACAGTGACCTCTGCCCGAACACGACCTACGGTTACCATGTGACCGCCGTCGATGCCGCGGCCAACGAATCGGCGCCATCGAACACGGCTATCGAGACGACGCCGTTCCCCGAGATCAACCTGGGGAGCTGCGAACCGTTCGGCATTCTGGCGGGCGTCAGCGTCGGGGTCACCGGCCTCGTGGCCACGGTCGTCAACGGAAACCTGGGAATCAGTCCGGGGAACAGCCTCCTCGGCGGCCTTCTGCTTACCGTCACGGGCTCGACGCACCTCGGCAACGCGACGGCGGCGCAGGCGCAGGTCGACCTGACGCTGGGCTACAACCAGCTCCTCGACGCGGTCGTGTGCGATGACAACGTCCTCGGCGGCCAGAACCTCGGCGGCCTCACCCTCACCGCGGGCGTCTACAGCTCGTCCGGCGGTTCGCTGAACGGGACGCTGACACTCGATGCGCAGGGTGACCCGAACGCGATCTTCATCATCAAGTCCACCGGTGGGCTGAACGTGGCCACCAGCGCCGAGGTCAACCTCGCGAACGGGGCCCAGGCCGAAAACGTCTGGTGGGTCGTTCCGGGCTCGCTGACGATCGGGGCCAGCGCCGACGTCTGTGGAAGCTACCTCGTGAACTCGGATGCCACGCTGGGGCTCCTGGCCGCCGTGCACGGGCGCGTGCTGGTACGCCAGGGGAGCGTCAACATGCTGGTCAACACGATCGGCTTCTGATCGGAGGCACGTCGTAAATCGAACCGGCCGGGCTCCCCACGAGACCGGCCGGCTTCGTTTCGGTTCGGCCCCATGCCGCGGGGTTCACGGCGTGAGGATGGTCAGT
>VFMC01000204.1:0-4364 GCA_006515795.1 Acidimicrobiaceae bacterium
TGGCTCTGCTGGTTCGGCGCTCGCCAACCGGCTCAGCGCCGATCCCGGCAACCGGGTGCTCGTCCTGGAAGCGGGTCGCCCCGACTACCGGTGGGACGTGTTCATCCACATGCCGGCTGCGCTGATGTTCCCGATCGGCAGCCGGTTCTACGACTGGAAGTACGAGAGCGAGCCGGAGCCGTTCATGAACGGCCGCAAGGTGTATCACGCCCGCGGCAAGGTGCTCGGCGGGTCGAGCAGCATCAACGGGATGATCTTCCAGCGCGGCAACGCAATGGACTACGAGCGTTGGGCCGCCGACCGGGGGATGCAGTCGTGGAGCTACGCGCATTGCCTGCCGTACTTCAAGAAGATGGAGAACTGCCTTGCCGGCGGCGACGAGTACCGCGGCGACGACGGTCCGCTCGAGCTCGAACGTGGGCCCTCGCAGAACCCGCTCATCGACGCGTTCCTCGCGGCCACCGAACAGGCCGGCTACGCCAGGACGACCGATGTCAACGGATTCCGCCAGGAGGGCTTCGCCCGCTTCGATCGCAACGTGCGTCGCGGCCGCCGGCTCAGCGCAGCCCGCGCCTACCTGCATCCGGTCATGCGCCGGCCGAACCTCACCGTCACCACCCGGGCGCTCGTTCACAAGGTGCTGTTCGACGGCACACGGGCCACCGGTGTGGAGTACAGCACGCACGGCCTCTCCGGACGCAGCACCGTTCGCACGGCGCACGCCAACGAGGTGATCCTGTGCGGCGGTGCGTTCAACTCTCCGCAACTGCTCCAGTTGAGCGGCGTCGGCAACGCCGCCGAGCTCGAACCGCTCGGCGTTCCGATGGTGCACGATCTTGCCGCCGTCGGCGAGCACATGCAGGACCACCTCGAGGTCTACGTCCAGCACTCGTGCAAGCAGCCGGTGTCGCTGCAGCCCTCACTGAAGATGTGGAAGCGGCCGTTCATCGGCGCCGAGTGGCTCTTTCTCCGCAAGGGACCGGGTGCCAGAAACCACTTCGAATCGGGTGGCTTCGCCCGCAGCAACGACGACGTCGCCTACCCCAACCTGATGTTCCACTTCCTGCCGATCGCCGTGCGCTACGACGGCACAGCGCCTGCCGGAGGCCACGGCTATCAGGTGCACATCGGCCCGATGTACTCCAACTCGCGCGGCTCGGTGAAGATCACATCGACCGATCCGCAGGTGCACCCGGCGCTGAGGTTCAACTACATCTCCACGCCGGAGGACCGGCGCGAGTGGGTGGAGGCGATCCGCATCGCCCGCAACATCCTCGGCCAACCGGCGATGGACCCGTACAACGGTGGCGAGGTCTCCCCCGGGCCGGCAGCTGCGACCGACGAGCAGATCCTCGAGTGGGTGCGCAAGGACGGTGAGACCGCTCTGCACCCGTCGTGCACGTGCCGGATGGGCGCAGCCGACGACGACAGCGTGGTCGACCCGCTCACCATGAAGGTGCACGGACTGGAAGGGGTGCGGGTGGTCGACGCGTCGGCGATGCGCTACGTCACCAACGGCAACATCTACGCACCGGTGATGATGATCGCCGAGAAGGCCGCCGATCTGATCCTGGGCAACACGCCGCTGGCGCCCGAGGCCGTCCCGTTCTACAGGGCGACCCCGGGCGACTGATCAGCTGAGCCAGGTGGCGACGATGTCGGCGTTGGCGTCGACCCACTTCTTCGCGGCATCGAGGGCGGTCATCCCGTCACGATCGACGTAGCCGGCGATCTCGCTCTGCTGCTCGGTGGTGAGCTGGAACTTCGACAGGAACGCGAACGCTGCCGCGTTCTTGGCCTGTAGGCCGGCCGATGCCGCCTTGTACAGCTCGTCGACCGGGTAGTCACAGGCATATCCGCCGTCGGCCACACCGGCAGAGGCGATGCACTCGTCGGTCACGGCTGGCAGCGTCACCTCGGTGAGAGCCACCTCGAGCTGCTTCCAGTGAGGCTTCCAGAACTGCATCAGCACCGGCTTGTTGTCGGCGACGGCCTGGTCGATCGCGGTGAGCAGCGATGCCTCGGAACCGGCAACGACGTACTTCAGCGGCAGTTCGAGGTTGGCGATGATCTGCTCGTCGTAGGTGACGTAGCTCGGGTCGCCCATCAGGAACTGACCGAGATCGCCGCTCTCGGCGGTGGCGAACAGGCCGGCGAGGGCGGGGTCCTTGAAGCCCTCCCACGTGGCCAGCTCGGGGTGCTCGTCGACGACGAAGGTGGGCACGTACCAGCCGATCTTCGCGCTCGGCCCGAGCAGGCCGATGTCGACGACGGACTTCTTGGTCGTGACGTAGGTGTCGTAGTCGGCGGCGTGACCTGACGGCCACACCTCGAGCACGGCGTCGATGTCGCCGGCGTCCATGCCGACCCAAGTGGCGTTCTCGTCGATGTCGAGCAGGGTCACAGCTGTGCCGAGCTGGGCTTCGAGGATCACCTTGGCCACGTTGGCGTTCACCGCCGAACCGGTCCACGGGTTCACGGCCAAGACGATGCCTTCGCCGCCGCCGGCGGGCGGGGTGGTGTCGCCGCCCGTGGCTGCCGGGGCTGGATCCGCGGTGGAATCGCTGGTGGAATCGTCGCCACAGCTGGCCAGCAGGCCGGCCACGACGAGACCCGCGGCGATGCACGTGCTCCTGCGTCGGACTTTCCTTCGTGGGATTGATGTCATTGCTGTACTCCCCCTGTATGGATTGATGAACGTCGGGCGGTCGAGTCGATCATGACCGACGGTTCTTTTCGGGACCAGTGCCCCACGCTTGGGTGATTCGGTCGAGCACGACGGCCAACAGCACGATACTCACACCGCCGGCGGCGCCTTGGCCGATCTTCTGGATCGGCTTGCTGAAGGCCTCGTAGGCCACGAGCCCGAGAGCGCCGGCCCCGACGAGGGCGGCGATGATGACGGTGGCCAGCACCATCAAGATGGTCTGGTTGATGCCGAGCATGATCGACCGGAACGCGAGCGGCAACTGCACCTTGGCGAGCTCCTGGTGCGGTGTGGCGCCGAAGGAGATGGCGGCTTCGCGCGGTGTGTACGGCACCTCGCGCAGGCCGAGTGAGGTGAGCCTGATGCACGGGGGGATCGCGTAGATCACAGATGCCACCACGCCGGCGCCACGACCGGGAGCGAACAGGAACACCACCGGGATGAGGTAGACGAACTGCGGCATCACCTGGGCAGTGTCGAGGAACGGTCGCATCACTGCCTGCACGCCATCCGAGCGCCCCGCCAGCACACCGAGCGGCAGGGCGATCGCCACGCTGATCACGATGGCCACCAGCACCTGGCTGAGGGTGTCCATCGCCAGGTCCCACATCTGGGTACGGCCGTCGGGGCCGCCGGGTATCGATCCCATCGTGCCGATCGTGATCAGGCACGCCCCACATCCGGCGGCGAGTCGCCACCCCCTGCTGGCATAGGCGACGGCGCCGACGAACACGACCACCGCGACCCATGGCAGCCAGACCAGGAACGATCGCAGCGGCTCGAGCACATCGGCGACGAGGAAGTCGTTGATGGCCTGCGTGCCGCCGATGACCGGCACCCCGTGGCGGAGGTTGCGCTGCACCCAGTCGACGGCATCGTTGATTGTGCCGCTGATGTCGATCGTGAGCGCCGACGGAAAGGTCGTGGCCTGGAACACCGCCGCGGCGCCGGCGGCCACCAGCACCGATCCGACGGCGATCATCGAACCGGTGCGTCGATCGACGATGGGGAGCTTGAACAGGGGGCGACGCGCCGAGGCAACCCGCTCGCCGGTGGTGATCCGGTCGAGCGAGACGGCGAGCAGAACGATGGCCAGGCCAGGAACGAAGGCAGCGCCGACGTCGTTCTTCTGCAACCCCTTCAGCACGAGCAGGCCGAGGTCGTTGGCGCCCAGCAAGGAGGCGATGACCACCACGCCGAAGGCCATCATGATCACCTGGTTGAGGCCGAGCAGGATCGTGCGCCGGGCCATCGGCAGTTGCACCTTCACCAGCTGCTGCCACGAGGTGCAGCCGAACGACTCGGCGACCTCGTTGGTCACCACCGGCACGCTGCGCAACCCGAGGTTCGTGAGCCGCACGGCCGGTGGAACCGCGTACACGACCGTCGCGACGACTGCAGGCGGGCCCTGGATGCCGAAGAACACCGATATCGGGATCAGGTAGACGAACACCGGCATCACCTGGGCCGTGTCGAGGAAGCCCCGTAGCACTCGTTCGGCCCGATCGGATCGCGACGTCCAGATTCCCAGCGGAACTCCGATGCACAAGGCGATGACCACCGCTGTGATCATCAGCGACAGGGTGACCATCGCCGGATCCCACACGCCGAGCACGGCCACGCCCAGCATCGCCGCCGCACCGGCAACAGCGGCACG
>VFMC01000204.1:4406-5820 GCA_006515795.1 Acidimicrobiaceae bacterium
TCGCCAGCCGATCGCTGCCGCGAGAGCAACCACGCCAGGCCAGCGCAACCGGTCGAGCACCCACTGCACGGCCTCGATGGCCCAGTCGATCGCGTCGGACAGCGGGTTGAAGACGCGGGTGAACAACCAGTGCGAGGTGCTGTTCTCGACCGTCCACATGTACCGGTCGCGCACCCACTTCTGCAGGCCGATGTCGAGCCACGAGGGCACGTTCGGGTTCACCGCGATGGCGAGCACGAACAACCCCGCGAACACTGCCACCGGCAGCACCCAGCGAGGAAGGGTGCGCACGCCGAACGTGGGCGATGCAGTGGCCAAGGCCATCGTCAGAGGTCCTCGTTGGCGATCACCGCGAGCACGCCGACCCTGTCGATCGACCCGACTGCGGCACCACTGCCGTCGACGACGCGAACGGGCAGCTCGCTCGTGGCCACCAACCCCACCACGTCGCGAACCTTCGCATCGGCGCGAACATCCGCGCCGTAGGGCCCCTCACCGAGTTGATCCATGATCGCCTCGACGGGGACGACGTGCGACCGGGGAACGTCGCGCACGAAGTTGCGGACGTAGTGGTCGGCGGGTTCGAGGACCACTTCGGCAGGAGTGCCGACTTGAACGAAGCGGCCGTCACGCATGATCGCGATGCGGTCGCCGAGGCGCAACGCCTCGGAGAGGTCGTGGGTGATGAAGACCATCGTGGTCCGCACCTCGCTGCGCAACCGGATGACCTCGTCTTGCATCTCCCGACGGATCAGCGGATCGAGCGCCGAGAACGGCTCGTCGAACAGCAAGATGTCGGGGTCGGTGGCGAGCGCCCGGGCGAGACCGACGCGCTGCTGTTGACCGCCGCTGAGCTGGTGCGGCTTGTAGCCACCCATGCCCTTCAGCCCCACCAGCTCCAGGACATGGCCGGCCTTCTCCCGCCGTTGCGCCTTGTCGGTGCCGCGGATCTCGAGACCGAAGGCGACGTTGTCGACCAGGGTGCGATGCGGCAGCAGCCCGAAGTGCTGGAACACCATCGACACCTTGTGCCGGCGCACTTCGAGCAACTGATCGTCGTCGGCCTTGGTGACATCGATGTCGCCGATCATCACGGTGCCGGAGGTGGGCTCGATGAGCCGGGTGAGGCAGCGGACCAGCGTGGACTTGCCGCTGCCGCTCAGACCCATGACCACGAAGACCTCACCGGGGGCGACGTCGAGATCGATGTCGCGCATCGCGACGACGCATCCCGTTGCCGCCTCGAGCTCGCCCCGCGGCAGGTCGGCCTCGGGAGAGCCGACGATGCGCTCTGCCCGCGGCCCGTACACCTTCCACAGACCCCGAACCGAGATCATCGGATCCGTCACAGATCAACCCCCATGTTGCTCCCCGAACCGCTGGGTCCAGATCGCCGAGCATAGACCGCACGATC
>VFMC01000205.1:0-4148 GCA_006515795.1 Acidimicrobiaceae bacterium
TGAACGGCGCAACGTACCGGTCCGACGGCGTACAGGTCGGCACCTACGCCGGCGTGTCGCTCACGGGGGGTGTGCCGGTGCCGATCGTGGTCACCTATGCCGAGGGGGCGGTCTTGTCGCATGTCGAGCTGTACGCGGGTACAGCGACTTCGTCGTTGGCGATCGTGCCGTCGGACTGGTTGTCTCCCGACGCCCGGATCTTGCCGGCCGGCTGGACGTTGGACACCGGCGCCGGGCAGGCCGCCGAGTACGTTTCGGCACGCGTCGAAGCTAACCAGGTGGTGTTGACCCGGGTCGACGGCGACGCGGTCGGCTTTGAGAAGTCGGTGACCGGGGCCGGCTTCACGGCGCCTGCCGGCGAGGCCGATCACGTCACGATCGTGCCGGCCGATGGCAGCGTGCAGGTCGTCGCCGATGATGGTGGCGTGTACCGGTTCCTGACGACCGGCCAACTCGACACCTACACCCCGCCGACCGATTCGGGCATCGCGACCACGCCGATGCCAAGTTTCGTGTCGCTCGCCGTGGGTAGCACCGCGCAACGGTTGGTGTCGCTGACCGATCCGGTGTCGACCAAGGCGTTGCTGTACGGCTACCACGGCAGCGTCGGCACCGCCTGCCCGGTCTCGCCTCCCGGTTTCCTGGCGGCGAACGATTCGAAGCTGACCGGGCTGTTGTGCGTAGTTCAACGTCCCGGCGGCGGTCAGACCCAACTGTTCTACCTGGCTGACAACGGAGGTGTCGGGGTGGTTCGTCTCGCCCGGGTCGTGAACCCCGGCAACCAGATCGCCGACTTCGGATGGGGAACCAACACCGGAGCGACCAAGGTGTCGCTGACCACGGTGCGAACACCGTTTCTCGCGGACCTGGTTTCGGCCGGCAAGATCAGCGCGAGCGAGCTGTGGACGCTCAACTACACATCGAACAAGATCGCGTCTGTCGTCGCCCCGATCGCGTCCGGCCCGCCGACGACCACCCGTGAGGGAATCACGTTTACCTGGTCGTCCACCACCGAAACCACGGTCAAGGTCAACAACCTCGACG
Organism: Acidimicrobiaceae bacterium; assembly: GCA_006515795.1. GTDB lineage: Bacteria > Actinomycetota > Acidimicrobiia > Acidimicrobiales > Ilumatobacteraceae > VFMC01. The sequence goes on from VFMC01000205.1 coordinate 1,045, forward strand.
CCCTCTACGGCACGGCCGCCTGGGACCGGCGGGTCAACTTCGATGAACACGCCCGATGGACCGCCGATTGGAACGCCCGCGGCACAACGGTGAACGGTTCGAACACGAACAGCTTGGAACGCACCGCCATATGGGACACGGTGACGGGCGCTGATCTGATGTTGTCCAGCCGCGACCACGGTCGGCTGACTACCTACATCTACGACATCCGCAACTGGTTGACCGACACCTACGGTCCGGCACCGGACAGTTGTTTCAACACGACGACGAGGATCCCCACCGGCACATGCCTGACCCCGCCGGTGGCGCACACGCGCACCGACTACGACACCACCCTCGGCGCGGCAGGCTCCCAAACAGCGATGCGCGGGTTGGCCGCGACGAACTGGTCGACGAACAACTTCACCGGCAAGCCGTCGTCGGTGGGCACGGTCGCGGCGAGCGGCAACCTCAGCCTCAGCTGGGGTGCGGGCGCGCCTGCCGGTGTGACGGTGGCCAACGACTGGTCGACCCGGATGACAGGTGAGATCAATCTCCCCGTCGCCGGGACGTGGGGGTTTTGGATCACGATGGTCGACGCCAGCGACTCGGCGGCGTTGTACATCGATGACAAACCGGCGATAGTCCTGCAGAGTGGCGCGTACTGGGGTCCAAGTTGGTACGTCTCCTACGGCACTGTGGCCGGCACCCTGACGGCCGGTGTCCACCGGATCCGTCTCGACTACGTCGACTCCACCGGCGACGCCCTCGTCCAACTCAACTGGGATCAGCCGGGCGTCGGCAACCAGGTCGTCACCGCGACCGCGCTCGGCCCGCGCTACGGCCTGGCGACCAGGGTCACCGTCGATGATTCCAACGGTGCACCGGCGACGGTGACGCATACCCGGTTCGATCAGAACGGTTGGGACCCGGCGTATGGTTTGGCGACATCGATGGTCGTCGATCCGGCCGGAGCGGCGCTGGCCACCTCGACGACGTATGAGACCGGGTTACGGCGCCGCGCCGGTCGCAGCCTGCCCGCCGGGAACACCACCACATACGCCTACTACGGCAACACCGAAACGAGCACGGCGATCACCTGCGCCGACGGCTCCACGATCGCGGCCGGAGTCAACCAGGGCGGTCTACCGAAAACGTCGACATCGCCGACCCCGGCTGCAGGGGTCGCGGTCAGCTACACGACGGTGTACGACGTGATCGGCCGCCCGGTCGCGTCGCGGACCGGAACCGACCCGTGGACGTGCACCGTGTACGACGGGCGCGGTCGCGCCACCCGCATCTCCTATCCGGCCAATGCCACGGCCCCGGCCCGCAACGTCGACACCGTCTACTCCGACACGGTCAATCCGCAACAGGTTGTCGTTTCGGACCCGGCCGGGTCGATCACCACCCTCACCGATTTCCTTGGCCGCCCCACCGCGTACACCGACGCCACCGGGGCTACCAACACGACCAGCACCGTGTACGACATCGCCGGGCGTGTCACCCGCCGCTACGGGACGATGATCGGCGCGACGGCGGCCAGTGGCGGGCTCGAATACAGCTACGACCGGGGCGGGTTCGTCACCCAAGTCCGCCTCGACAGTCAACCCGTCGCCAACCCGACCTACAGCCCCGGGGTCCTCGGTGGCGAACTCGACTCGGTCGCCTATCCGGCCGGGGCCGGCAACGCCGGGAACGCGACGAGTGGCACGTTCACCCGTAACAGTGCCGGGGCGTTGACCGCCGTCGTGTGGGCGGGGCCGGGTGGGATGATCACCTCCGACGCGGTGACCCGTTCCCAGACGGGGCGGATCATCGACCAGAGCGTCGATGGGACAGACCCGTATGGTGCGGGGAACAACTACGTCTATGACAGCGCCGGTCGGCTGGCCTCGGCGCGCACCCCTGGTGGCGGCTTCTACGAATACGCATACACCCCGACAGGTGGGTGTGGGGCCAACACCGCCGCGGGGGCGAACTCGAACCGGACCACCGCCAAACTCAACGGCGCCACCGTCGCCTCCTACTGTTATGACAACGCGGACCGGTTGACCTCGACCACCCAGGCCGGCTACAGCACCCCGATCGTCTACGACACCCATGGCAACACCGTGCAGATCGCCGGGCAAACCCTCACCTACGACTACACCAACCGGCACATCGGCAGCTACGCCCCGAACGCGACGGCACCGACCAGCAGTGTCGTCTACCAGCGTGACGCAGCCGGCAGGATCGTGTCACGGACCACGACCGGTACCGGGGCATCGACGACGCGTTACGGGTTCTGCGGGGCCGGTGACGGGCCGTGTGTGACGATGGACGCCACCAACACGATCCTGGAGAGGACTGTCGGGCTACCTGGCGGCACCGGGTTGACGATCCGTGGTGGCAGCACGGCGCGGGATGGTGGCGGTGTACAACTCGACGGTGACCGCGACCACCGCCCAAGCCCGTAGTGGGACTGGGTCGTTGCAGGTTGTGTCGACGGGTGGCGGGTGGTGGTCGCTGCAAGACAGCGGGACCCGTCCGACGGTCACCCCGGGGGTGGCGTACACGTTCACGATCTGGGCCAAAGCAGCGACGGTGGTGGCCCCACTCCAGTTGAAGGTCACCTTCTACAACGCGGGTGGGACCACCTTCGGTGATCTGAACGTGTCCCCGCCGGTGAATGACACCACGTCTGGTTGGACTCAGCTGCAAGCAACGGTGATCGCACCACCAACCGCGGCGACAGTCAACTTCGGGTCGATGACTACAGCCTGACCGCTTCCAACGCGGCGGTGACCGTCACCCCAGTGTCGAACAAGACGTTCGAGACGACGACCGACAACATGACCGTGGTCACGGCGGCGACAGTCGCGACCTCGACCGCCCAAGCTCGCACCGGGACCCGCAGCCTGGCGGTGACGACCACCGGGGGATGGTCGGTGACCGAGGCGGCCCCTGGCACCACGATCACGGCTTCGAGCACCTATCAGCTTGTCGGGTGGGCGAAGTTGGCGACCGGTAACAGCTACCTGTCCGTCGCTGTGGTCTGGTACAACGCCGGTGGCACCGTGCTACGTCAGGATGACAACAACTACTCGCGGATCGACTCGTCCAGCTGGAAACCGCTCACCAGT
>VFMC01000205.1:4177-6770 GCA_006515795.1 Acidimicrobiaceae bacterium
CACCACGGTGAGGGTGAAGCTGTCGGCCGGTAACACCGGGGCCGTCTGGTACTTTGACGACATCGCCGTCTCCGCTGTCACCATCGCCGCCACGACATCGACGACGGTGTGGTCATATCCGAACATCCACGGCGACACCCAAGCCGTCGCCGACTCCGCCGGCGTCAAACAAGGTGCCACGTACAGCTATGACCCGTACGGGAACCCGCTCGCCGGGATCGTCGACAACCAGACATCCGACTACGACAACACCTGGCTCGGCCAACACCAACGAGGCCTCGAACACCACCCCGGCATCACCCCCCTCATCGAAATGGGAGCCCGCCCCTACAACCCCACCCTCGGCCGCTTCCTCGAAGTAGACCCGGTAGAAGGCGGCAACAACAACGACTACCTCTACCCCAACGACCCGATCAACCAATTCGACCTCGACGGACTCAGCGGCGGCGGTGGAGGCGGTGGCGGCTGCTCGTACGCCTGCATCAAGATCAGGAGCAGAGGGGCCGGCTGCGCCGGAAGCAAATCCACCGCCTGCGCCGGCTACCGACACACCGGACGCGGCAAGGATTGGGGAGCCTTCTGGGGAAGCGTCTCGAAGTGGACGGCCCGGGCGTCAGTCGCGCTGGCCGTTGCGGCGTTGGTCGTCTCGACGGGAGGAACCGCGGCGGCAGTGTTGGTGACAGCTTCGGTTGCCACTGGGGCTGTGTCCACCGGGGCGTCAGGAATGCAACTCGCCAGCGGGATCGCCAGTGACGATCACTGCGATGTTCAAAGCGGGACAATTGGGATAACACTCGGGTTGCTAACGCTGTCAACCTGGAGCGCTGCCAAGGGGCCCACCGCGAATCTGTTCAGCTCGGGCAGCAGACAAATTTCCTATGAGGTTGCGAGCGCTACCACATGTTAGGAGTGTATTCTTGATCGGACATTCTTCAGTGGAGTGGAGAAAATTTGTTGGTACATCGATGTTCACGCTGGGCGGAGTAGTGGTCGCTCTATTTTTCAATTTGATTGTGCTAGGCGTGATGATGTCGTTGAGTTCGGCAATCCTAGCCTTCATGGCTGGATACCTCTTTCGAGCAGATCTCGTCAAAGGCAATCGACGACCGCCGTGGTCATTCCTACGAGTCGAAGGTGACGACGAACGATGAAGTCGTAGCACACATTGAGGGCGGCAGGATACTGGCTCTACGCGTGAGCGTTGTTGGCGGCGTAACTATCTGATGCCCGGTGGGGGTTGATTGGCAGCGTTGGTTGATCACGCGGTCTGGGCTGCGAGGGCTTCCCCGGGAAGAGTCACTGATCGTCTCCCAACAAACCCCGAACTCGTCCGCGACCTGCGACACCGGACGCGCCAACTCGCCGACACGCCGGCACGCTGCGGCACCCGTACGCCGGGTCAACACCACCTGCGTATCCAAGAACTCGAGTGGTTCAGTCCACGTCCGCGCCTCACACAACACCGCTGACACCACGCCCGAACCTCGGTCGCTTCGACCTCGATCGTCACTTCCCCATCGGCTTCTCGCACACCGATCACACGCACACCATCAAGGCCGAGCATCGCCTCGGCTAGGCCACTACCGTCACCCATCGCAGGGATCTCCTCATCGTCGCAGTCGTAGAACAACTCCAACGATGGCGGGATAGCCAGTTCCAGTGATCAGTGCACGGTTGAGGCTGCAGCGTAGAGCATGGCGGGGCTGTGGTTGTTGAGGTGGCGGCGTCGTTGACCGTTGACGATTGTGGCAGCGTGGTCGGCGTCGGTCTGGTCGATGTTGTCGAGGCGCATGCCGCGTGCCCAACCGACGGAACTTCCCGCCGGTCTTCGGGATCATCTTTTCCCGCACCGGCACCGGCGAAAACCGTTGAGCGCTGGTCACCGTTGCGGTCCTCGCCGCGTCGCAGCCCGAACGTCCGAGCAACTTGGGCGCGGCGACTCGTGCGACACCTGGAAGTAGACTCGACCCGTGATCGAACGAGTTCTCGGGGTGGCGCCGAGTTTCGACGTCGCAGCCGACATCGACCGCCGGTACTGGTGGTCGCAGTCCTGCTCGGATCGGCTCGCACATGCGCTGTGGCTTCGGAGGCTCAACTATGGAACCGATCGAGTTTCCGAGCGACTTCAGCGAGTTCTTGAAGTTGTTGAACACCCACCACGCTGAGTATCTCCTCGTCGGCGGCTTTGCTGTGGCGCTGCACGGCTACCCACGCGCAACAGCAGACATGAGGTTGTCCCGGTAGTCGCGGAAGTTGAGGTGGCGGTCCCCCGCCTGAGACCTGCCGGCTGGTAGGTGTCGGGTTCGCCAAGAACGTCGACTACCCAAGCAAGGGGACCACCATGAAGAAGAACTACCAGACGAAGACCGCGCCCGTAGTGACCGCCGCTGCGGTGGCGGTGCCGGAGCGGGTGACGATCGCGATGACCGAGTTGGCCGGCGCTGTCGAGGAGGGCTTGTTGGCTCTCGCGGTGGCGACGGGGATGCAGGTGATGCACACGATCATGAACGCGGACGTGACCGTGACCTGCGGCCCGAAGGGCTGCCACGATCCGGGCCGGGCGGCGGTGCGTCACGGCACCGAGGCCGGGTCG
>VFMC01000205.1:6784-14302 GCA_006515795.1 Acidimicrobiaceae bacterium
CACGTTGGGTGGTCGGCGGGTGCCGATGCGTCGGCCCCGGGTCCGAACCGCCGACCGCACCGCGGAGGTGGCGGTGGCGTCGTATGCGCTGTTCTCCTCGACGGAGATCCTCGACCGCATGGCGATGGAACGGATGCTCGCCAAGCTCTCGACGCGCCGCTACCGGGCTGGGCTCGAGCCCGTCGGGGTCGAGGTGGACAAGGTGTCGTCCTCGACGTCGCGCTCGGCGGTGAGCCGCCGGTTCGTGGCCGCCACCGAACGGGCTCTCGAGGAGATGATGGGCGCGGACCTCTCCACCCTGGACCTGGTGGCGTTCATGGTCGACGGCGTCCACTTCGCCGGCCACTGCTGCGTCGTAGCGTTGGGTATCAGCATCGACGGGACCAAGCACCCTCTCGGCCTGGTCGAGGGCTCGACGGAGAACGCCACCCTCGTCACCGATCTGATCGTCGATCTGCGCGAACGCGGGCTGGAGGTGACCAAGCCGATCCTGGCCGTCATCGATGGGTCCAAGGCGCTGCGCCGGGCGATCCTCGACGTGTTCGACCATGCCGTGATCGCCCGTTGCCAACTCCACAAGATCAGAAACGTCAAAGCCAAGTTGCCCGACGCGCTCGCCTCGACCGTGGCCACCAAGATGCGCGCCGCCTACCGCGACCCCGACGCCCTCGCCGCCGAGGCCGCCCTCGAAGCGTTGGCCCGCCAGCTCGACAAGGCCCACCCTGGGGCGGCGGCTTCGCTGCGCGAGGGGCTGGCCGAGACGCTCACCGTGGTCCGGCTCGGTGTGCCACCGACGCTGGCCCGGACGTTGCGGTCCACGAACGCGATCGAGTCGATGATCGAGATCTGCCGGGACCACAGCTCGAACGTGAAGCGCTGGCGCGACGGCGAGATGGTGCTGCGCTGGTGCGCCGCGGGGATGCTCGAAGCGTCCAAGCAGTTCCGACGCGTGAACGGCTTCATGCACCTCCCCGCTCTCCGCAAGGCACTCGCCGCACACGTCGCGGGGACTGTCACAGCCCCATGCGAAGATGAGGAGGTCGCCGCCTGAACATCACAGGACCGCCACCCAAGTTCCACGGAACTCGGGACATCCTCTGCAGACATGGACGTTTGGGTGGCGCGCGACGGGGAGAATGCCAATCGAATCGTGTCTGCGCTGCGTGAGTTCGGCTTCGACCTGCCCGCGGCGAACGCTGGTCTGTTCCTCGAACCGGATCGGGTCGTCCGAATGGGCAACGCTCCGATCCGCATCGAGATTCTCACCAGCATCGATGGCGTTGATTTCACCAACTGCGCACGCCGCGCCATTGCCCACAACGTCGACGGGTCGGTGGTGCCGGTGATCGGCCTCGCCGATCTGAAGGCCAACAAGCGCGCCAGCGGGCGCAGCAAGGACCTGGCCGACCTCGAGAACTTGCCCTGACCGAGGGGTCGACCTTTCGTTCGTCAACGGCGACACCGGTCGGTTCGGCTGGCTGGGCACCGTTACGATCGTCGCCGTGTCGAATCCCGAGGTCCAGCCGCCCGTCGCCAAGCAGGTGCCCCACAGGTGGCATCGCCCCTCCGGAGACGTCGACGACCCGTGGGCCTGGCTGCGCGACCGCGACGACCCCGACACCGTCGCCTACCTCGAAGCCGAGAATCGCTACGCCGAATCGTTCTTCGCCCCGCACGCCGAGCTCACCGAGACCTTGTTCGAGGAGATCAAGTCACGCGTGCAGGAGACCGACACCGCCGTCCCCGTGCACAAGGACGGCTGGTGGTACACCGCCCGCACCGAGGAAGGGCTGAGCTACCCGATCCACTGCCGCGGCGCCAGCCGCGAAGCCGCAACGGAACACGTGCTGCTCGACGAGAACGTCGAGGCCGGCGACGGCGACTTCTTCTCGTTGGGGCTGTTCGAGGTGAGCCCCGATCATTCGATGGCCGCATGGAGCGCCGACACCGACGGCAGTGAGCTGTACACGGTGAAGATCCGCAATCTCGACAGCGGCGCCGACACGGGTGACCTGCTGCTCGCAACCAGCGCGTGGGGCGGCTCGGCATGGTCGGCCGACGGCACGCAGCTGTTCTACATGATGCCCGACGAGCAGATGCGACCGCATCAGGTGTGGCGGCACACCATCGGCACTCCCCAGAGCGACGACGCGTTGGTGCACGAGGAATCAGACGAGCGTTTCTACCTCGGAGTCGACCTGTGCCGAAGCGGCGAGTGGATCGTGATCGAGGCGGCCAGCAAGACGAGCTCCGAGGCATGGCTCATTCCCGCTCACGATCCGTTCGCAGCACCGCGCCTCGTGCGCGGCCGCGAGGCCGACCTCGAGTACGGCATCGACCACTGGGGCGACAGGTTCATCGTGCTGACCAACCTCGACGCCGAGGACTTCCGGGTCATGACGGCGCCGCTCGACGACCCGGGCACGTGGACCGAGCTCGTTGCGCACGTTCCGGGCCAGCGAATCGTCGCGATCGAGCCGTTCGCCGATCACCTGCTGATCCACGAATGGGCCAACGCCCAGCAACGGATCCGCATCCTCGGCGTCGACGGGCAGTGCGAGGCAATCGACCTCGGCGAGGAACCCCACGAGCTCGAGCTCGACTCCAACCCGGAGTGGCACGCCGCGACCGTGCGGTACCTGTACCAATCGTTCACCACACCCGCGTCGATCTTCGAACACGACATCGCCACCGGCCACCGCACTCTGCTCAAGCAGACGCCCGCACCCAACGTCGATCTGTCGCTCTACGTCGCCAGCCGCGAGTGGGCCACCGCACCCGACGGCACGCGGGTGCCCGTCGACATCGTGCGCCACCGCGACACCGCGCCCGCCGGCACGGCACCGTGCCTGGTGTACGGGTACGGCAGCTACGAGTCCTCCATGTCACCCTGGTTCAGCGTCGGGCGCATCTCGCTGATCGACCGCGGCTGGGTGTGGGCCCTGGTGCATCCGCGCGGTGGCGGCGAGCTCGGCCGGCGGTGGTACACCGAGGGCAAGCTGATGCACAAGCGCAACACCTTCACCGACACGATCGCCAGCGTCGAGCACCTCATCGAGCGCGGCTGGGCGCACCCGAGCAAAGTCGTGATCCGCGGCGGCAGCGCTGGCGGCCTGCTGGTCGGCGCATGCGCGACGATGCGCCCCGAGCTGTTCGCCGGCGTGATCGCCGAGGTGCCCTTCGTCGACGCCGTCACCACCATGCGCACGGAACCCACGGCCAGCTACATGCTGAGCTACTCCCCCTACGACAACACGGTGGCGACGGCCTACCCGGCCATCTACATCACCGCAGGCCTCAATGACCCGCGGGTGAGCTACCACGAACCGGCCAAGTGGTGCGCCAAGCTGCGCGCGGTGCGCACCGACCGACGGCCACTCGTGATGAAGACCGAGATGGGCGCCGGTCACGCCGGGCCGAGCGGCCGCTACGACCGCTGGCACGACGAAGCGATGGTGTCCACGTTCGCGCTGGCGATCAGCCAACCGCAAGACTGAGCACCGCGCCACCGATCAGCCCCGCGTTGCGCGCCACGTGGCGCCAACCGAGCGGCGCCGCGCTCCACGCGCCGAAGCAGGCACACGGGGGATGCTCGCCCCGACGCAGCACCCGCATCAGCAGCACGGAGAACACCGCCAGCGTGACGACAGCGGCGATCGCCGGCCACGGCCGGAACAAGCCGGCCGCCAGCGACGCTCCGATGATCAGCTCCCACCATGGAACGATCGGAGCCACCACCGCCATGGCACCCATCGTCGGCACACCCAGCGCACGGGCCTCGAGCGGCCACCGCGCGCCTGCGGCCACCTTGCTGGCGCCGGCGACCACGAACACCGCACCGACCACGAACGCGCCCATCGCGGCAAGCAGAGACACGCTCAGCCGAGCTCGACGGTGAGACCCTCATGGGCACAGATCACGTTCATGCCAACCAGGCGTCCCGTGGCACGCGCGCACTCGGCCAACGAGTCGACGGCGTCGTCGGTGCGCGTCGGGTCGTGGTGGAACAGAGCCAGCGTCTTGACCCGCGCCTGGGTGGCGAACCACACGGCGTAGTCGACGGTGCAGTGACCCCAGTTGAACTTCACCGCGAACTCGTCGGCCGTGTACTGCGAATCGTGGATCAACAGGTCGACGCCGTCGGCCAGTTCGAGTGCTGCCTCACTGGCCGCGAAGCTGCCGTCGTACGGCTGCTGATGATCGCTGAGGTAGGCGACGGTGATGCCGTTCCACTCGATGCGATAACCGAGCGTGGGGCCGACGTGCGGGACGAGGCGGGACATGATCCGAACGTCGCCGATGTGGAACTCGTCATCGGCGAGGTCGTGGAAGAGGAAGGCGCCCGGGAACTGGTCGATGCCGATAGGGAACAGCGGCGGCCGGATCGTCGACTCGAACACCTCTCGAACCGAACGGCCATCCTCCTGGTACGGGGCGTACACGTCGAACACCGAATCCGGGTGCAACATCGGTGTGAAGAACGGCAGACCCTGCGTGTGGTCCCAGTGCAGATGGGTGAGCAGGCAGTGCCCACGAAACGACCCGTCGTGCGGTTGCGATCTCCCGAAGTAGCGCAGACCGGTGCCGAGGTCGAACACGATCGGCTGCTGCCCTGGCAGGTCGACGGAGACGCACGACGTGTTGCCGCCGTACCGCCTGATGTCATCGCCATGGCAAGGGGTGGAGCCCCGGACACCGTGGAACGTGACGCGAGCACCAGATGAGCCCCCGATGAACCCCACGTTACGGCCGCGTGCCGCCACAAGTAAACCGTGGCCGCTCGTGACGTGCGTCGCAAATCGGCGGGGCTACGGTTCGACCATGTCAGCTGCAGCGAGAACGGCGATCACACGACACGAGATCGCGCACCACGGGATCACCGTCAACGGAGTCGACTTCACCTACCTCGCCGCCGGAAGCGAGGGCCCCCTCGCGCTGTGCCTGCACGGCTTCCCCGACAGCGCGCACTCGTGGCGCCACCTGCTCCCCGCGCTCGCGGCCGCCGGCTATCGCGCCGTCGCCCCTTTCCAGCGCGGCTACGCCCCTACCGCGGTGCCGGCCGACGGCCGCTACCAGACCGGCGCGTTGGCGATGGACGCGATCGGGTTCCACGAGGCGCTCGGTGGCGGCGAACCCGGCGTAATCATCGGCCATGACTGGGGCGCGCCGGCCGCCCACGGCGCCGCGGTGCACGCTGCCGATCGATGGTCGAAGGTGGTCACCATGGCGGTGCCACCCGGCGGCGCGATGGGCATCGCGTTGCTCACCAACGTGGCCCAGGTGAAGCGCAGTTGGTACATGTTCTTCTTCCAACACGCGCTGGCCGACATCGTGGTGCCGGCCGACGATCATGCCTTCATCGACATGCTCTGGAACGACTGGTCACCGGGGTACGACGCCACCGCCGATGCTGCCGACGTGAAGGCCTGCCTGGGCGATCCGGCGCATCTCGCTGCGGCTCTCGGCTACTACCGGGCGACGCTGGGCGACGGGCACCAAGACCCGGCTCTGGCCGAGGTGCAAGCGGCCGCGCAGGGTGTGCCCACCCAGCCGATGCTCTACCTGCACGGTCGCAACGATGGCTGCATCGGCGTGGAGGTTGCCGAGAGTGCCCGATCGATGGTCACGTCGAACGTCGCCATCGAGATCGTCGACGATGTCGGCCACTTCCTACATCTCGAACAGCCCGAACCGGTGAACGCGCGAATCTTGGGGTTCCTCGGATGACCCGACCAACGTTGCCCGACGGTCTGGTCGTCGTGGTGAAGGAGCGGTGCGAGACGTGCCGCATGGTGGCGCCCCTGCTGGCGCGCTTTCCAGCCACCGTGTACACCCAGGATGATCCGGCGTTTCCGGCAGGCGTCGCGGCCATCCACGACGCCGACCTGGCCGTCAGCTGGCATCACGAGATCGAAACGGTCCCCACTGTGATCAAGGTGGTCGACGGTGTCGAGGTGGAACGCACGATCGGCTGGCAGCGCAGCGAGTGGCAACGGATCACCGGTGTCGCAGGTCTCGGCGACGACCTTCCCGTGATGCGCCCGGGGTGCGGCTCGTTGAGCGTCGACCCGAACCTCGTCGACGGCCTGCGCGCACGGTTCGAGGCGCATCTCCTGCGTTCACGGCGCATCGAACTGGCCGATCTCGACGACGAGGTGGAAGCGCTGTTCGACCGCGGCTTCACCGACGGGTTGCCCGTGGTACCACCCACCGAGGAGCGCGTGCTGCGGATGCTCACCGGCACCACGCGGGCACCCGACGAGGTCGTGGCCGTAGTACCACCCGACCTCGTCGAGGTGACGGTGGAGAAGATCGCGATCAACGCAGTGCTCGCCGGTTGCAAGCCCGAGCACCTGCCGTGGGTGATCGCCGCGGTCGAGGCCATCTGCACCGACGATTTCAACATCCATGGAGTGCTCGCCACCACGATGCCGGTCGGCCCGGTGATCGTGTGCAACGGACCGGGCACCCGGGCGATCGGCATGAACGCCGGCGGCAACGCCCTCGGCCAGGGCAACCGCGCCAACCTCACCATCGGACGCGCCGTGCAGCTGGTGGTGCGCAACGTCGGCGGCGGCCGTCCGGGTGAGGTCGATCGGGCCACGCACGGCAACCCCGGCAAGATCGGGTTCTGCTTCGCCGAGCTCGAAGCCGACTCGCCGTTCACCCCTCTGGCCGTGAGCCTCGGACAACCCGCCGGCACGAACGCCGTCACCGTGTTCGCCGGCGAAGGGCCGCGGTGCATCGTCGACCAGCTCGCCAGGGAACCCGGGCAGCTCGCCAACACCTTCGCCGCGTGCCTGCGAACCCTGCATCACCCCAAGCTCGTGCTCGCCTTCGACGTGATCCTCGTGGTCGGGCCCGAACATGCACGCGTGTTCGACGACGCCGGCTGGGATCGCGACCGTCTCCTCTCCGAGCTCCACGCCCGGTTGCAGATCGCCGGAAGCGACCTCGTCCGCGGCGCACACGAGATGGCCGAGGGCATCCCCGTTCATCTCCACGACGTGACGCTCCCGAAGTTCCGGCCGGGGGGCATCCTCATCGTCCACGCCGGCGGCGGCGCCGGCTTGTTCTCGGCGATGATCGGCGGATGGGCCAACGGCGAGATCGGCTCCAAGCCGGTCACCGTTGCGGTGGGCAAGTAACGTTCGCCCATGAGCAAGCTGCTTCTCGATCCCAGCAGCGAACGGTCGGTCACCAGCCGCACCCTCCTGCCCCGGCCGGCCTCGCTCGCCGGCCTCACCGTGGGGCTGCTCGACATCACCAAACCCCGCGGCGACATCTTCCTCGATCGCTTGCACGAACGTCTCGTCGACGATGGCGCCGAAGTCAGGCGCTACACGAAGCCAACCTTCACCAAACCTGCGCCGGTCGACCTGCGCCACGAGATCGCCACCCAGTGCCAGCTGGTGATCGAGGCGCTCGCCGATTGAGGCAGTTGCACGTCGTGCAGTGTGCACGACATCGTCGATCTCGAAGCCCGCGGCGTGCCGGGTGTGTTCGTTGCGTCGGCCG
>VFMC01000205.1:14318-15553 GCA_006515795.1 Acidimicrobiaceae bacterium
TCGTTGTGGCTGCCGAGGCGCAATCGGCGTCACTCGGGTTCCCGACGGTGGCACGGGTGTTCACGCCGCACCCGATCCAAGATCGCACCGACGACGAGATGCGCGCCTACGCCGATGCGGCATACGCCGAGATCGTGCAGGCGATCACCGCCGGCTGACCGGCTGACCGCCTGACGGACCGGGGCGCAATCAGCAGTCGATTGCAGCGCGCATCGCCATGCACACCTCGTGCCAGCGACCAGCGCCGAGGGTACCGATGCGCGCCGTGAACGCGGCCCGGTCGATGAGACGAACGTTGTCGAGGTTGGCCACGCAGTCGATCGCCAGTTGATCGGCGGCGCCGAGGGCAACCTCGGTGGGCAGTCCGCGCACCGTTCGCGTGAGCGGCGCGGCCAGCACGGCGCGCAGCACCGGCAACGCTGCATCGCGGGTGAGCACGAGATGGGGACGCCGCTTCTCGTCGGGCTGCTCCACCCACCAGATCTCACCCTGGCGCATCGAGCCCCGACCAGTCGTCGTCATCGTCGAGACGCCACGCCTGAGCACCCACCCCGGCAAGATCATCGTCGGTCTGCGGTTGACGTGTGTATGCCGTGACGATCCGTTCGTCGCATCGCCTCGGTGCGACTGGTGTACGAACAACGCGCCACGAGCCAATCGAGATCGGCCAACATCACATGGTGAAATGATCCGATGAGCTCGCTGGTGAAGTGGTATCTCGTGGTCAGTGTCGCCGGTGCGGTCCACGCAGTCAGGCGTGGGCGGCCGGCTCGCTTCGCCGGGCTGCGCTTTCCCGGGACGCCGGGCGCACACGCCTTGACGATCGGCACGCCGCTGAGTGCGCCACCCGCCATGTTGATCGGGCTGTTCGTTGCGGCACGCAGGCAGCGCGGCGACGTGCTCAAGATCTTGTCCGTGCTGTTCGTGGTCGGCGTCGCTGCCGAGCCGGACACGCTCGCCGCTTTGCGACACCCCTCCGCCGACCCGCTCAGCACCGGATGTACCGTGCTCGAACTGGTACTTCCGATGGCGATGCTGGCGCGGCTCCGATGATCGAGTTGCGCACCAGTGGGCATGCCATCGGCAGTGGCCGGTCTTGCGAGTCGAGTGCGCCGCTTAGGATCGCCCCGTGCCAATTCGCGTCGCGATCGCTGAGGACAACGCGTTGTTGCGCGATGGGCTGGCGCGGCTGATCTCATCCACCAAGGGGCTCGAGCTGACGGGGACATCGGGCA
>VFMC01000206.1 GCA_006515795.1 Acidimicrobiaceae bacterium
GCGATCAGCTTCTTGCCGAGGTCCTCGCGCCAGTTGTGCGCCACGCCCTTGGCATCGACGACGATCGGGTCGCCCATCGCCTGCAGCGCCTTGGCGAACACCATGTAGTAGTAGTAGAGCGCCTTGGTGCCGATGCCGGGGTTCTCCTCGACGGTGTAGTTGGCGGCAATCCACTTCAACGCGTTCTGCACGCGGCGGTCGTTCTTCTGCAGGTTGGCCCAGGCGTAGCTCATCAGGCCGGCGTAGGTGCCGCTGCCGTAGGACTGGGTGGTGGCATCCACCTGGCTGTAGCCGGGGTAGTAGACGAAGCCGCCGTCGTTGGTGGACCACGCCTGGTCGTTGGTCTCCTTGTGGTTTTGCGTGCGTTGCAGGAAGGTGATGGCCTTCTGCCACGCCGGGTCGTTGGCCGGCAGCTCGGCTTCCTTCATGGCGCGCAGGCCGTACTCGAGGCTGATGATGTCGGCGATGCCGCCGTCGCTGGTGCCGCCGTAGCCCATGCCGCCGTCGGCGATGCCGCCGTCGCTGGTGCCGCCGTAGCCCATGCCGCCGTAGAACTTGTCGCTCTTGGCGATGCCTTCACCCTCGTCCAGCAGGTGCTCGGCGAGGTAGACCCGCGCCTTTTCGAGCGTCGCCTTATCGCTGGCGCGGCCTCCGGCCGCGAGCGCCTGCACCGACACGGCGGTGATGTAGTGCGGAATCATCTTCTCGTAGATGCCGCCGTCGGGCTTCGCCAGCGACTTCAGGTAATCGAGCGTCTTGCCGGTGGTCTGCAGCGTCTTCTCGCGCGGCACGCCGGTCTGGCGCAGCAGCGCGGCGGCGACCATGGCGGTCACGCCGGGGTGGTTTTCCCAGGTGCCGTCCGGCTTCTGGGCCTTGCGCACGAAGTCGGCGCCGCGGTTCAGGCTTTCGATCAGCTGCTTCCGCGTTTCCGGAGTGAACGCTGGCTTGGCGGTGGGCTGGGCCTGGCCGGCGCTCACGACGACGGCGCCGGCAAAGACGGCAATCAAACAGACACTCAACAGACGTCGCATACATCGGCCTTTCGCAAGAGGAGGGTGGAACATCAGTGCCGGCCCTTCGGGGAGCGCGGGAGCGCTTTGATGGTCAGGGTGATGGGGCTGCCTGGCACGACTCCGAGCGTGCGGTTCAGCACAATCGATCCATAGCCATCGACGGCACCCGCGCGCGGGTTCTCGATCACCGGCGCCGGGCTGTGGACAAAGCCGATCAGGACGCCGTCGAGGTCGGCAAGGTATCGGCGGCCGTTGGGATCGTCGACGAAGCCCGACCCGGTGTACACCCACGGCCCTTCGGGCATGGTCTTTCCTGTTCGCTGATCGAACAACAACTCCTCGACTCGCACGCGGCGCGTGCTCTGCGGGGCCAGCGGCGTGCGGATCACCACATCCACGAAGATGTCGATCGGATCGCCCTGGGGCGGGGTCGGATCGAAGTGACGCGTGGGGACCACGGCGCGCTTGGGATCGAGGCCGAGCAGCAGCAGGGCCGCGTTGAAAGTGATCGCATCGGTGTCGATGGTGATCGCGCTCTCGTACGCCTTCTGCCCGTTCTTCGTGTTGGCGACGAACTCGAGAATGGTGACGTCGTTGATGCTGCCGGCCACGCTCAGCTCGCGCTTGGCGGTGTCAACGCGAATCGGGCCGAGGCGGACGGCGCCATCGGCCAGTTTCTCAATGGCCGGCCGAGCGGGCTTCGGCGACGACGCGGCCGGGACTGGTGATTGCGCGTCAGCCACGACGGCGACGGCCACAACAAAGACTGTAACTCCAAGCGACAGATGCGACATGCGGGAGGAGAAACTATAGCCGACAGCCGTCGGTTGTGGGCGACGTTTGTGGCAATTCCACTCGTATATTTGGTTATTTTCGCCACATCTTCGCCAGACACCTGTGTAAATTTTATGCATTACTGGCTAGCAAATAGCCAACCCGGTTGACAGTCGCCGTTCGGCTGGTCAATTATGTGCAGTTAGTTTCAGAATTTCGTTCACTACAACTCGAGGATTGCCATGTTGAATTCCACGCGCCTGTTCACTACCGCGCTGTTCGCGTTCATGCTCGCTGGGGCGGCCGTCTACGCCACCACGGCGACACCCGAAGACGAAGCCCGCGTGAAGCAAACCGGCAGCTGCCCTGGATGCAACCTCTCCGGTGCGGACCTCAACGGCCTGGTCGCCGAACTCGGCGATCTGACCAACGCAGATTTCACTGAAGCGAACCTCTACCGAGCTGTTCTGAAAGGCGCGAATCTGACGGGCGCCAATTTCAACGGCGCGAACCTCTCTGGAGCGCTGCTCCAGTACGCCAAGGGAGTTGACCTGACGGGTGCCATCACCGACTACCGGACCCAGTGTCCGAACGGTGAAGCGGGACCGTGCAGCTAGCGCGCGTGAACCACGCGCATCGCACGCTAGGGTCTGCGGGTCGTTAATCAGGGATTGCACAACCGAGGGATCGTATGAACGCGCAAAACAAATCGAACAGGAATCGGCTGTTGGTGGGAGTTGGGGCCGCGTTGGCCATGGTGTTGTTGGCGACAATCGTCACCACCGTTCCGGCGGTCGCCCGCGTCATGCCGGCGGCTCTCGCGAGCTGGGCATCAACCGCGATGGGTGTCGTGCCGGCGGCCGTGACCGCCGAGCTTGGCGAGATGTCGATGGCGCCGCCACCGTCTGACGATCCGGTCTCGGTGACGTTCACGATCTTGAATACTTGCGGTTCAGGCTCGAACTTTGGCTTGAAGGTCGGTGGCACAACCGTCGGTTCTGTGTCGGGCGGCGCGGACTGCATCTGTGCAGCCCCTCTGCGGACCTTCACAACCACTGACCCGTCCGTGCTGGCGCTCGTCGGCGCACCGTTCTGCTCGACGTACTCCGTCGAGTTGACATCAGGTGCTACCTATGTCTCTTGGGCGCGGGCCGAGATCACGCGCACCAATTCTGGCGTCGAGACCGTCTGCATCGTCGATGAGTTCGGTGGCAATTGCACTCAGCCGGATTTCTGCGCCGCCGACTACCAGTACCGGACCGCTGGCTTCAGCTACACCAGCGTGCTGTCCAACATCGATGGCGACGGCACGCCGGACTGTACCGACCCCGACATCGATGGCGATGGTCTCTTGAACGGCGCCGACAACTGCCCGGTCAACGCCAACCCGACGCAGGTCGATACCGACGGCAACGGACCTGGCGACGCCTGCGATCCGATCGACGTGGACGGCGATGGCGTCTGGAACATCAACGACAACTGCTCGAACGTTTCGAATGCCGCGCAGACCGACTCCGACTCGAACGGCACCGGCGATGCCTGCCAGCCGTCTGGCGTCGTCGCCGTGCCATGGCTCGGCACCGAGTCGCTCCCGCACCAGGTGACCCCGGGTGGCGCGCTGGTTCTGCAGGCTGTGGCGACCCTCGCCGGCACGCTCGACTCCCCGGTTGCGCTCAAGAGCGCCACGTGGGATCCGGGTGACGGTTCGGGCCCGACCAGCATCAGTGTCGCCAACTCGCTGGCCCTGGAGCTGAATCACGTTTACACCGGCGCCGTGGGGCAGCCCTTCACCGCGATTATCTCGGTCGTCGACGGCGGCAACAACGTCCACACCGACACCTTCAAGGTGGTCATCGGACCGAACGACCGCGAGACCAAGGTCAACATGGCCATCGACAAGGGCCTGTGGAACCTGCACAAGCGGATGCAGCGCACGACCTCCGATGGCCAGCTGTCGGGCTTCTGGACCGGCTTCAGCAGTTACCACATGGCCGCGTCGGCCGGCGTGCTGCAGGCGTTCCAGATCAACAACCACCGCCAGACCGGCGACCCGACCAAGGACCCCTACGTCAACAACGTCAAGCGGGGCCTCAGGTACATCCTGAGCACGCAGCACGGCAGGCTGCATTCGGTCACGACGGCACTCCAGGGCGGCTTCGAACCTGACGCCAACGGCAACGGCTTTGGTCTTGGCGCCAACCTCGGCGACCACGAGCCGTACATCGGCGGGCAGGTGATCGACGCAATCGTTGCCAGCGGCACGCCGAATGCCGTCGCCGACACCGGCCAGACCGGAACGGTGATGGGACGCGCCTATAAGGACATCGTTCAGGACATTCTCGACGGCTACTCGTTCGGCATGAACGACAGCGTTGGCGGGTGGCACTACAACTACAACGCGGGGAGCAACGACTCGTCGGCGTCACACTGGTGGGGCATCGGTGTGCTGGCCGCCCAGGTGTGGGGCCTTGACGCGCCGCAGTGGGTCAAGGACCAGCAGTGGAACGTGGGCGTCCCCCTGATGCAGGCGTACCCCGGCGATTGCCACTTCGGCTACACGGGTAACCCCAACCCCGCATGGGACGATGCCACCAACGTCACTGCGGCGGGCCTGATCCTGATCAGCGCCGACGGCAAGGCGAAGACCGAGGCGCGATTCTCGTGTGCCGAGGGCTACCTCAACGCCCGCTACAACTCCTCGATGGGCAACTTCTACACCATGTATCAGGTGGCGAAGGCCATGCGCACCGCGAAGAACGGCCTGGGCCAGACGTCGGAAATCGGCCTACTCGCCGGCACGACCGATTGGTACGCGGGCTATGCGGATCACCTGATCGCGAACCAGATTGCCGGCGGCACTGGCAAGTTCACGGCGACCGCAGGGACGACGGCCGGTTACATCGTTGATGACATGGCCTCGTCTTGGGGCGTCATCATCCTGTCGCCGTCGCTGTTCGAGCTGCCACCGACGGCGGCGTGCGTCGCCGACCCGAACTCGCTCGGCACGGCGGGCGGCCTGGTCAACTTCAGCGCAGCCGGTTCGACGCATCCCGATCCGCTGGCGACCATCGTGTCGGCCGCCGGGGTGACGGCGTCACACACCTACGGCAACCCCGGCAGCTTCCCGACGGTTCGCAACGCCACCGTCACGGTGACCGACTCGAACGGCCTCACCGACACGGCGAGCTGCCCGGTGACCATCGTCGACACCAACGTGCCGCCCAACGCCAACACCGGCGGTCCCTACACCATGTGCATTGGCTCGCCGTTGACCCTTGACGGCTCGACGTCGGCCGATGCCGACGGCACGCTGGCCAGCTACGCGTGGAGCTGGGGCGCGGTCATTAACTTCAACGCCCCGAACGCCACCACGCCGACGGTGAACGCCACCGTCGCCTTCACGGCCCTCGGGCCTGGTGTGCATAACCTGGGCTTGCAGGTCACCGATGACCTCGGATCCACGAACGCCGAATTCACCACCGTCACGGTGCTGCCGGCCAACGACCCGAGCTGCAACCAGCCGCCGGTGGCCACCGACAACAGCTACGCCACCAACGAAGACACTGCGTTGGTCGCCAACGCCGTGACTGACGCGCCCGCGGATTCGGATCCGGACGCCGACACGCTGACGGCGACGCTGCTCAGCGGCGTTTCGAACGGCACGCTGGTCTTCACCAACGGCGCGTTCACCTACACGCCGAACGCCAACTACTGCGGCCCCGACTCGTTCACCCTACAACGTGAATGACGGCACGGTCGACAGCAACACCGCGACGGTCACGATCGACGTCGTGTGCGTCAACGACGCGCCGAACGCCGAGAACGACAGCAACTCGACCACCGAAGACACGGCGGTCAGCGGCTCCGTCACTGGCAACGACTCGTCCTCGGACGTCGAGGGCGGCACGCTGAGCTGGGCGAAGACCTCGGATCCAGCCAATGGCGGCGTCAGCTTCAACCCGGACGGCAGCTACACCTACACGCCGAACGCCAACTACTGCGGCACTGACTCGTTCACCTACGAGATCAGCGACGGTACCGACGTCGACGCCGCCACGGTCACCATCGAGGTGACGTGCGTGAACGACGTGCCGGTGGCCGAGGATGACTCGAACACGACCACCGAGGACAACGCGGTGAGCGGTAGCGTCGCGGGCAACGACACGGCGGTCGACCTGGACGGCGACCCGCTGGTGTGGGCCGTGACCTCGGGTCCGACGAACGGCACGCTGTCGCTGAACCCGGCGACCGGCGCCTACACCTACACGCCGAACGCGAACTTCTGCAGCAGCGACTCGTTCGGCTACACGATTGGCGACGGCACCGCCACCGACCCGGCGTCAGTGACCATCGCCATCACCTGCGTCAACGACGTGCCGGTGGCGGAAGACGACTCGGCGAGCACGGCCGAAGACACGGCGGTGAGCGCCTCCGTCGTCAGCAACGACACGTCGATTGACCTCGACGGCGACCTGCTGACCTGGACGCAAACGTCGAGCCCGGCCAACGGCACGCTGGCGTTCACCAACGGCAGCTACATCTACACGCCGAACCCGAACTACTGCGGTCCGGATGGGTTCACCTACACCATCGGCGATGGCACGGCCACCGAGGGCGCGACCGTCACGCTGACGGTGACCTGCGTCAACGACCCGCCGGTCGCGGTGAACGATGCCTACACGGGCCAGTGGAACACGCCGCTGACGGTGGCGACGCTCGGCGTTAAGACCAACGACAGCGACGTCGACAACACCCTGGCGTCGCTGACCGCCATCCAGGTCAGCAACCCCTCGCACGGCGCGGTGACGCTGAACGCCGACGGCAGCTTCACCTACCTGCCGGTGGGCAACTACTTCGGCACCGACTCGTTCACCTACAAGCTGAACGACGGCGGGCTCGACAGCAACGTGGCGACCGTGGTGATCACCATCACGACGCCCTGCCCGCCGAAGGGCAAGAAGAAGCACAGCCACCACTACCAGGGTGACGGCGACGATCACGACCAGGGCAAGAACGGCCACCGCAAGGGCGACCGTTGCGAGCACGACCGTGACGGCGACCACCACGACAACGACGACAACGACCACGACGGCGACGACAACGACCACGATGACGACGATGACGATGTCGTCTGCGCGGCCGGGACGCCGAAGACCAACAAGGACAACTACTCGATGAAGCAGAACACGACCCTGACGAT
>VFMC01000207.1 GCA_006515795.1 Acidimicrobiaceae bacterium
CAGCACCAGGGAAGCCGCCGGCATCGAGTTCCTCGCGCCGAACGACGCCGCGTTCGGCGCCTCGGGCACTGCCGACTTCGTCGGTCTCGACGGGCACGACGTGGCCGAGTTCGGCGACGCCGACGCGCCGCGCTCCGCCTGGCTCGGCGCGCTCGCCGGCGTGGTGGTCACCGCGCTCGTCGTCGGCGGAGTGATCGCCGCCGCACCGTGGAGCAGCGGGCCGGACGGGGCACCGCCGGCAACGACCGCGCCGAGCACCTCGATCGTGCCCACCACCACCCCGGCAACCACGGCCGGCGAGCCGACCTTGAGCGAGCAACTCGGTGGCGCGCCGGTCGACCCCGTCGGATGGGTGCTCGACGACACAGGCACCGAGCTGGCCTTCGCCGGGGCCTACTCCGACCCGAACGCGAGCTCGTCGCGGGGGCCCGATGAGGACCGGATCGACCTGTGGGCAACGCCCGGCGCAACACGCACGACGGGCCGGTGGATGGCGATCTCGTCGATGATCGGCCAGGCCGGCTACGAGCCGCTAGTGGCCGATGCCATCCGCCTCGACGTCGCCGGTGGGCCGGCACTGCTCACCGCCGCCGGCGATGCGACCTTCTCGCTGCTGTTCACCGGAGCCGACGGCACGCCGTACGAGATCGTCGGATTCGGGTTGACGCTCGACGAGCTCGTGCACGTCGCCGGCACCGTCACGATGGACCACAGCACGATCGTCTACGGCGGACTCGACGCGCCAGGGGGGCCGCTCGATCCACTCGATCAGCTCATCTCCACCTCCTCTCCCTGGGGCGGCCTCGGCGGCGCCTTCGGCGGCTTCGCCGAGGCGTCGTCGGACTACTACGGGCATGAGCAACCTCGGGCCGGGAGGTTCGATGACCATCGTGACCACGGCCGGCGACGCACGAACGATCGCGGTCGGCGTGCTCAGCAACGCTCCTGGAGGTTCTCCCCAATCGGTCGTGCGCTTCGTCGAGGACGGGCAGCAGATCACGTTGCTGGGCTGGGGAACGTCGCTGTCCGCCCTCGTCGAGTTGGCCTCCCGGGTGCACCAGGCGACGTCAGAGGAATGGACCCGACTCGTGATCGAGTCGCAACAGGCCTTCAACGTCGGCTCGCCGAACAGTACGGTGACCCAGCTCGGGCGCGGCACCCTCGCCGACGGGCGCGCCTGGCAGTCGACGGGCGACGGCAAGTGGTTGCAGATCTACGGGGAGCACTTCGGCAGCCAGGTCCGGCTGACCGATCGGCCGATGCCCGATCTGCGCGTGTACTCCACGCCGACGGCTTCGTTCGTGGTCGCCACTTCGGCATGGCCGGGTACGGCGGTGACCCTGCGGGTTACGGTGCACGACCAGGCGCCGGTCGAGGTGCCACTCGTGGAAGTCGGCGACACGCGGAGGCTGATGGCGGTGCACGGCTTCAGCGAAACCGGCGCGTTCGGCGCCGAACTGCTCGACGCCGACGGCACCGTCGTGGCCGCGGCCTGAGCAGATCCGGCCAGCGGGGTCAGGGGTTGCCGAGCAGGTCGATGCCGACGGACCGGGCGAGCGCTACCACGAGCGCCAACGGCAGGCCCACCACGTTGCTGACGCTGCCCACCACCGACTCCACGAGCGCGCCACCGGCGCCCTGGATCGCGTAGGCCCCGGCCTTGCCGAACGGCTCACCGGTGGCCACGTACCAGGCGATGTCGCGGTCGGAAAGGTCGGCGAATCGCACCGTGGTGGACGCCGACCCTGTTGCCGCGACGCCACCGATCCACACGCTCACACCGGTGTGCACGATGTGATCGCGATCGCTCAGCGATCGCAGCATCGCCGTGGCCTCGACGTGATCGGCCGGCTTGCCGAGGATCGCCCCATCGAGATCCACGGTGGTGTCGGCGGCGATCACCAGCCGCTGGGGATGGCGCGGCGCCACGACCGCGCCCTTCTCGGCGGCGAGGCGCAGCACGTACGCGACCGGATCCTCGGCCGGCCACACCGCTTCATCGATGTCGGCCGGCGCCACGTCCACGTCGAGGCCGAGTTGCAGCAGCAGTTCCAGGCGTCGCGGCGAAGCCGACGCCAGCACGACGTGCCTCATCCGCCGCTGAGCGCCATCACGTGACCGTCGTCGGGAACGGTGAGGTCGTCGAGATGGTCGAGGTACCCGGCTGGGAGGGCTACCTTGATGGGGCCGTTGGTGTGGCCGCGGCGGATCCGCTCGCCACCTTCGACGACGCTCAGCGCAGGGTCGAGCATGGCGATGAGGTCTTCCAACTCGACGATCGTGCTGATGTTGCTGAATCGCCGCCGCATCTCACCACCCACCGGATAGCCGGTGAGGTACCACGACGTGTGCTTGCGGAAGTCGCGCATCGCCAGTGCCGGGCCGAGATGTGTGAGCAGCAGACGAGCGTGCGTCGCCATCACCACGCACGCCTCGCCGAGGCCGGGCGACGGCGGCACCGGGCGACCGTTGAGCGCCTCGACCAGATCGCCGAACAACCATGGGCGCCCGAGGCAGCCGCGCCCGATGACCACGCCATCGCAGCCGGTGTGGCGCATCATCGCCACCGCATCGGCGGCCTCCCAGATGTCGCCGTTGCCGAGCACCGGGATGTCGGGCACGGCCTGCTTGAGCTCGGCGATGCGGTCCCAGTCGGCGCAGCCGGCGTAGTGCTGCTCGGCGGTACGGGCATGCAGGGCGATGGCCGCAACCCCCTCCTCGGCAGCGATCCGGCCGGTGGACAGGTGGGTCAGCAGCGAGTCGTACAACCCGGTGCGGAACTTCGCGGTCACCGGCACGCCGTAGGGCGAGCCGGCCGAAACTGCCGACCGCAGGATCGCCCGCAGCAGGTTCGGCTTGGCCGGGACCGCGGCGCCGCCGCCCTTGCGGGTGACCTTCGCCGCCGGGCAACCGAAGTTGATGTCGATGTGATCGACGCGGCCGGCCGACGCGAGACGACGGATCGCCTCGCCGATCATCACCGGATCGGACCCGTACACCTGCAGGCTGCGCGGGTGCTCGTCGGGGCCGAACGTCATCATCCGGTCGGTCTTGGCGTTGCCGTGCACCACGGCCGTCGCCATCACCATCTCGTTGACGTACACGAGGCCCGGAGCGAACTGGCGGCACATGGCGCGGAACGGCGCGTTGGTGACACCGGCCATCGGGGCCAACACCACGGGGGCCGACGGAGTGAACGATCCGATCCGCATCACTTCAACGGTACCGGCGCAAGCGATGAACCTCAGAGGATGAACGGCAACCGCAGGTTCGGGTACGCACCGACATCGAGCGGCGTCGGACCGTCGCGGCGCAGCCGGTACCACCCGGCGGCGGCGATCATGGCCGCGTTGTCGGTGCACATCGATCGGCTCGGGAGGAACCCGCGGATGCCGTCGACGACGCATCCTTCGAGGAACTGCTCGCGCAGCTGCGAGTTGGCCGCAACACCACCGCCGAGCACGAGGCCCTTCGCGCCAACCTGCACCGCGGCGCGGCGGGCCTTGGCCACGAGCACATCGACCACGGCCGCTTGGAACGACGCGGCGACATCGGAGGAGGACACGTCAGGGTGCTTGCGCACGTAGTTCATCACCGAGGTCTTGAGACCACTGAAGCTGAAATCGAGCGAGTCGTTCAGCATCGCCCGCGGGAAGGCGATCGCCTCGGGGTTGCCGTCGGCCGCCTCGCGTTCGACGGCCGGGCCCCCCGGATAGCCGAGGCCCAGGAAGCGGGCGACCTTGTCGAAGGCCTCGCCGGCGGCATCGTCGATGGTCTCGCCGAGCAGCCGGTACACACCGTGATCGTGCATCTCGACCAGCATCGTGTGACCGCCCGACACGAGCAGCACCACCAGCGGGAACTCGAGCGACGGATCTTCGAGGAAGGCCGAGTACAGGTGCGCCTCGTGATGGTGCACGCCGATGAACGGCACGTCCCAGGCCAAGGCGAACGCCTTGGCGGCCGACACCCCCACGAGCAACGCACCGATCAGGCCAGGGCCGATGGTGCACGCGACGGCATCGATGCGGCCCTCCTGCACGCCGGCTTCGACGATCGCCTGGGCGACGATCGGGTTGAGCATGTCGAGATGGGCCCGGCTGGCGATCTCGGGTACCACGCCGCCGAACTGGGCATGCAGATCGACCTGCGTGCTCACCACGCTCGATGCCACATCGAACCCGCCCATCACGAGCGCTGCCGCGGTCTCGTCGCAACTCGTCTCGATGCCGAGGACGAGGGTGTTCTCGTCGACCGTGAACGCACCGCGCCGATCAGCCACGTGCCGCCTCCGGGCACAGCTCACGGAGACGGTCGCGGAACGGAGCGTCAGCGACGTCGTGGCACCACATCACGATGGCATCCTCCACGTTCTCGTAGTAGCGCTGGCGCACGCCCACCGGCGCGAACCCGAACGACCGGTACAGCGCCTGCGCGCCGACGTTGCTGGTGCGCACCTCGAGGGTGAGTGCACCGCAGTCGCGCTCGATCGCCTGCCAGGCGAGCTCGGCAAGCAGCCGCGTGGCAACCCCGGTGCGCTGATGTGCCGGTGCACAGGCGAGGTTGGTGACATGAGCGTCGCCGACCACGAACATCAGACCGCCATAGCCGACCAGCTCCGAACCGCGATGGGCGACCAGGTAGTGCCGCTCGCCGCGTCGTGACAACTCGATCTCGCTCAAGAAGACGTTCGGCGTCCACGGCTTCGGGTACGAGACCTGTTCGATCGCTTGGATCGCCGCCAGGTCGCGTCGCTTCAACACATCGACCACCAGCTCGGCGCCGTCGTCGGAGCGCCGCAGCAGGCGCGACAGCACGCTCATGTCGACGTTCCGGCGCTGGAACCCGATCCGTCGGCGCGGGTGGCCCAGTTGATCTGGGCATCGGGCAACCGCAGGTACATCGGCTGGATCTCCCACGGGTTCACCCATTCCTCGCGCAACGCCCGCGCATGGGCGAGCTGCACGAGAGTTCCTGCCGATGGGCGTGACAGGAACTGCTCGGCGAAGGCACCGCGAACCTCGGATCCGATCTCGTCGCGGTAGCGGAGAGCACCGTCGCCGACGAACAGCACGTCGTCGCCTCGCGCCATCACGTCGGCGATGAGATCGTCGACCCGGCCGCACCGCGGCT
>VFMC01000648.1 GCA_006515795.1 Acidimicrobiaceae bacterium
GGGCAGCTGCTGTACGCCGGCGACGACGTGAGCTCCGGCGAGTGGGATCATCGCCACTGGGACCGCCAGCAGGGTGCTCGCGACCGCTTGCTCGATCTCGCCCTCGCCGCTGTCGTCCGGCTCTGACGGGCCGTGTGCTGCCGCTTCAGCGCTCCTCGACGCGAAACACCGTCGCGTTGCCGCGGAGGGTGATCCTTTCGTCGGCTGCGAGGTACACCACCTCGCCGCAGCTGATCGCGTCGGTCGAGCCGCCTGTGCACAGCAGCAGCTCTCGGCCGGTAGCGGTGTGCCGAAGGTCTCCGGCCACCTCGTAGCGCCAGAGGCGGAACGGTGTGTGCGGCGTGTCGTAACGCCATGCTCCTGGGCCGGCCTCGACCGGCGCGGTGCGGGGGCTGTCGAGCACCTCGATGTCGAGCACAGCGAGGAGCTCGTCGACGTCGACGTGCTTCGCGGTGAGACCGCCGCGAACCACGTTGTCGCTGGCGCCCATCACCTCCACGCCGGCGCCGCGGAGGTAGGCGTGCAGGTTGCCCGGCCCGAGGAAGATCGATTCGCCCGGGGCGAGGGTGACCCGGTTGAGCAGGAGCGTCACGACGACGCTCGGGTCGCCCGGGTAGCGGTCGGCGAGGGTGGCCACCAGCGCCGCCTCTGGCTGCGCTTCCGCCTGCGGAGCGGCCCCAAGTTGCGCTGTCGCGTCGCGACAGGATGCGACCGTTTCGTCGATCGCGAAGGCGCCGGTGTAGAGCGCGCGCACCGTGCTCTGCAGGCCGTTGCGGTCGAGGTGATCGGCGAGAGCAGTAGCGCCGAGGCGCCGGAGCAGGGCGACGGTGGCATCGATGCCCCGGAACCCGCACAGTGCTTCGAAGGGGGTGAGCGCACAGATGAGCTCCGGCTTGGAGTGTGGGTCGTGGTACATCCTCGTTGGGGCATCGATCTCGATCCCCTCCCGGTCTTCGCGTGAAAATCCGGCCTCGGCCTGGTCTCTGCTGGGGTGGGTCTGCAAGGAGAGCGGTTGGGCGGCGGCCAGCACCTTCAGCAGGTACGGCAGCTCTCCGC
>VFMC01000649.1 GCA_006515795.1 Acidimicrobiaceae bacterium
ACGTTCTTCGTCGTGGCGCCGGACAACGCGTGTCCGGGTGAAAAGTTCCCGACCATCTTTCTCTGGCACTGGATCGGCGGCAAGGCGGCCGACTGGATCAACTTCACGGGACAGGCAGTCGTCAACAAGTACCGGTTCATCGCGGTGATGGCGGACGGCACGACCGGGGTGTTCAAGTGGCCGTTCACGGTGCTCGACGGCCCCATCATGGAGGCGGAGTACAAGCTCTTCGACGACATGTACGCGTGCGTCGCCGAGCAGTTCCCCGTGAACACGAGCTGCATCACGAGTCTCGGCGTGAGCGCCGGTGGATTGTTCAACTCCCAGCTCACGCAAGCGCGCGGCCAGTACTTCTCCTCCAGCATCGTCATCTCGGGTGGGACGGGCGCGGTCGTCCTGCCGTGGGTGGGGACGGGGCCGCACAAGGTGCCGATGATCGCGTTCTGGGGTGGTCCGACGGATAACCTCGCCGGCTTCAGCTTCGACGTGCTGATGAAGGACATGGAAGCGGGCCTGCAGCGCGACGGGCATTACTTCATCGAGTGCGTTCACAATTGCGGTCACGCGCCGCCCTTCTTCAAGCCTCCGCCGGGGGGAGGGAGCCCGCTCGATCCGCTCTTCAACTTCCTGCTCAACCACCCCTACGGCCTTCCGGCCGGTGGATCGCCCTACAAGACGGCCGGGCTCCCGGTCGGCATGCCGCCATGGTGCAACGACAAAGGTGTGGGGTCCGCCCCGCCAAGCACCGATCCCGTGTCGAACTGTCCTGCCGCGATTTGCGCCTCGCCGGATACGCCGATCGCGACGCCCTCGGGCGAGCGCCCGATCGCAGAGCTGCGCGCGGGCGACCTCGTCTACAGCGTCGACCACGGGGTCGTGAAGGCCGTGCCGCTGCTCGACGTCGGTCGCACCGCCGTGTTCAACCACCACGTCGTGCGCGTGGAACTCGCCAACGGCCGCGTGCTCGAAGTCAGCGGTGGTCACCCGCTCGCCGAGAGCGGAACGTTCGCCGACCTCGCGCCGGGCTCACTCATGGACGGCGAGCAGGTGCGCTCG
>VFMC01000650.1 GCA_006515795.1 Acidimicrobiaceae bacterium
GGTGTGGCGTGAGCTCCGGCGCATCGGTCGGGACGATGGCGATGCCCCCTGCGGGCAGGGCGGCGATCGCTTCGGCGTTCGCCTCGGCCACTCGCTCGACGGTGCCGACGAGCTCCAGGTGCTCGGGCCCGATCGAGGTGACGAGCACGAGATCCGGGTGTGCGATCGCACTGAGACTCGCGATCTGCCCGAGCCCCCGCATGCCCATCTCGGTCACGAGCACGGCGGTATCCGACTCCAGCCTGCAGATGGTGAGCGGCAGGCCGATCTCGTTGTTCTGGCTCGCCTCCGCCCAGATCGTCGGGGTCGCGGCGTTGCAGAACGCCCCGAGAATGTCCTTGGTCGACGTCTTGCCCGTCGAGCCCACGATGGCAACAACCCGTGCGTCGCTTTTCGAACGCACGAGCGACGCAAGCACTGCCAACGCAATCTCCTGATCGTCGGGGACGAGCGTGCTGGCCCCCCGCGCCGCCGCGTCTGCGACGTGATCGACGCCCGTGTTCAACGCGACGAACAGATCACCGGGGCCGACGAGCCTGGAGTCCGCCTTGATGCCCGTGATCGAGCCTGCGGCATCGCCCTCGCCGCGGAGCTCGAGCGTGCCGAGCTCGAGCTCTTCAACATCGTTCCACCCGACCGGTATCACGCAGTCAACCCGGCTTCGTGGAGCGCCTCGCGCACGACGGCGCGGTCGTCGAACGGCGTCACTACGCCACCGATCTCCTGGCCCTGTTCGTGCCCCTTGCCCGCAATCACGACAATGTCACCCGCTACGGCCAGCTCCACCGCTCGCCGGATGGCGCTGCGACGGTCGGGATCTATCTCGACACCGGTTCCGGCGCCCTGGAGCACATCCTGGATGATCCCGAGGGGATCCTCGCTGCGCGGGTTGTCGGAGGTGACGATGACGACGTCCGCCCGCTGCACGGCAACCGCGCCCATCACGGGGCGCTTGCCGCGGTCGCGGTCTCCGCCGGCGCCGAAGACGCAGATCAGCCGGCCGGTACCGAGCTCGCGGGCGGCCTGAAGCACGATGTCGAGCGAGTCCGGCGTGT
>VFMC01000651.1 GCA_006515795.1 Acidimicrobiaceae bacterium
GCCATCAGGATCAGGACGAACTGCAGCAGCACCTGAAGGAGGTGCAGCAGGTGCTGTCGCGCCAGCACCTGGTCGAGAACCTGGTGCACCGTCAGGACATGCCGCGCCACGACCTGGTGGAAGGCCTGGTGCACAAGCAGCACCTGGCCGAGTTGCGGAAGAAACTCGACGATCTCCACTCGGCCGACATCGCCTACATTCTCGAGGCGCTGCCGCTCGATGATCGCCTCCAGGTCTGGGACCTGGTCAAGGCCGAGCGCGATGGCGACATCCTGCTCGAAGTGTCGGACGCGGTGCGCGAATCGCTCATCGAGAACATGGGGCGCGCCGAGCTGGTGGCCGCGGCCGAGCAGCTCGACGCCGACGAACTCGCCGACCTCGCCCCCGACCTGCCCAACGAGGTGCTGGCCGACGTCTTCCGCGCGCTGCCGATCGAGGAACGCGAGCAGTTGCGCGAGGCGATGTCCTATCCCGAAGGCTCGGTCGGGGCGCTGATGGACTTCGAGATGGTGACGGTGCGCGAGGACGTCGCGCTCGAGGTGGTGCTGCGCTACCTGCGCCTGTTCGAAGAGCTGCCCGACCATACCGACCAGCTCTTCGTCGTCGCCCGCGACGAAAGCCTGCGTGGCGTGCTGCCGTTGAACGTGCTGTTGGTCAACGATCCGGAGAGCGAGGTCGCCGCGCTGATGCAGGTCGACGCGCTGACCCTGAGCCCGGAGGACGAGGCCGACGACGCCGCGCAGGCCTTCGAGCGCTACGACCTCGTCTCGGCACCGGTGGTGGACAGCCAGGGCCGCCTGATCGGCCGCGTCACCGTCAATGCCGTGCTCGACTACATCCGCGAGGAGGCCGAGGCCGAGCAGCTCGCCGCCGCCGGTCTGCGCGAGGAGGAAGACATCTTCGCATCGGTGTGGGACTCGGTGAAGAACCGCTGGCAGTGGCTGGCCATCAACCTCGTCACCGCCTTCATCGCCTCGCGCGTGATCGGCGCCTTCGAGGGCAGCATCGAGAAGCTGGTGGCGCTCGCCGCGTTGATGCCCATCGTCGCCGGCATT
>VFMC01000652.1 GCA_006515795.1 Acidimicrobiaceae bacterium
CCGTGATGCTGCCCACGCGGCTCAACACGGTCACCGCCGTCCGGGTGCGACTGCTGAAGCACCAGTACTTCGACGGCTCGATCTACGTGCGGGATCCGATCGTGTTCGACGGGGCCGTGTCCTCCACGACCGCGAGCGGCAGCGTGACGCTCACCGAGGCGAACCCGGTGGAGACCTTCGTGGTGCCCGGAGCGCAGGCGGGCACCGGGGTGCGGTTCCACCTCCGCGACCTGCAGCCCTCCATCGACACGCCCTTCCAGGTGGAGGTGGACGGCACCGGCGACCTGGTCCAGCAACGGTGGTCCAACGCGAACGTGTTCGAGTTCAACGCCAGCGCGCAGGACAAGGCGTACCACTCGCTCCACGCCTCGTGTCCCGGATTCGACGCCGACGGCGGGGGCGTCCGCTACGTGCAGGCGCGGATGAGCAACTCCACGACCGGCATCGCCGATCCGCGGGGGCTCTCGCCGCCGCAGGCAGACGCGCCGCTGACCGGGCTCTTCGACCTGGTCGGGTTCCGCGACAGCCAGGTCACGCTCACCGTGAACGTCACCGACGCGGTGGGATTCACCGCGGCTCCGGCGGTCCAGGTCATCAACATCGATCGCACCGGCCCGAACATCACCACCGGCGCGGTGGGCCTGACGTACCGCTTTGCGCCCAGCGGCAGCACCACGGCCTCGTTCCTGCCCACGGACACGCTGGTCGACTTGCCGGTCACCAACCAGTATCGCACCGAGTTCATCTGGAACGAGATCCAGCAGGCCGCCACCGACAACGTGACGCCGGGCGTGCCGTACGTGGGCGTCCACAATTCGAAGAACGACGAAAATGGAACGTTGCCCTCGCGCGAGTGGATGATCCGCACCACCACCACGCTGGGGACGGGGATCACCACGCAGTTCGGCGCGCCGGCCTTCGACTTCGTCATGGGCCCGGCGCCGCTCTCCACCGGCACCGTGTACGTGTCCGCGGTGGACCGCCTCGGAAACGTGGGGCCGGAGGTCAAGTGGGCCACCGCGCAGCGCGACACGGTGCCGCCCTACCGCGTGC
>VFMC01000653.1 GCA_006515795.1 Acidimicrobiaceae bacterium
TGGCTCGACCCGCACAAGGTGCGCAAGCTGACGATCGTCGGCACCAAGAAGATGCTCGTGTTTGACGACATGGAAGCGACCGAGAAGATCTGGATCTACGACCGCGGTGTCGGCGAGCCCACGTCCGCGCTTTCCTACGGCGAGGACCTCACGCTACGCTTCGGCGATATCACGGTACCGTTCATCAAGATGACCGAGCCGCTCGGCCTCGAGGTCCAGCACTTCCTCGACTGTTGCCGCAGTGGCGAGACGCCCCGTAGCGACGGTCGCGACGGCCTTCGAGTCGTTCGCATCCTCGAGGCGGTCGGGGAGTCCATGGCGGCCGGGGGCGCACCCGTCGTCACCACGGTGGAGGTGTAGCGGTGTCCTCGGGCATCCTCGTCCACCCCGCAGCGAAGATCGGCGAACGTTTCGCACCATCTCCGCACTCAGTCATCGACCAGGGCGTCACGATCGGTGATGACGTCACGATCGGCTCTTTCACCCACGTTTGCGCCGGAGCTGTTCTCGGCGACGGCACGGTCATCGGCGATCACGTCACGATATGTGCCGGGGCGACACTTGGCGCCGGCTGCACCGTTGCGGACTTTGCCATCGTTGGCAAGCGCCCCAAGCTGGGTCCGAAGTCGACGGCCAAAGGCGGCGAGCTGCCAGGCCTCGTGCTTGGCGACGGTTCCTCGGTCGGCAGCCACACGGTGCTCATGGCCGGGTCGGTCTTCGGCAGCGCGTGCATCGTTGGCGATAACGCCGGAGTCCGTGAACGCTGCACCATCGGCGACTCCGTCGTTGTCGGCAGAAGCGTCACCGTCGAGAACGACACCTCTATCGGCTCGCGTACGAAGATCCAGAGCGGCGCGTACATCACCGCGTACGTCACGCTCGAGGAAGACGTCTTCATCGCCCCGATGGTCGTCACCACGAACGACAACTACATGGGACGCACCGAGGAGCGCTTCAAGCACCTCAAGGGCTGTACCGTACGCCGTGGTGCGCGTGTTGGCGGCGGTTCGCATATCCTGCCTGGCATCGAGATCGGCGAGGAAGCCTTCGTGG
>VFMC01000654.1 GCA_006515795.1 Acidimicrobiaceae bacterium
CACAGCTCGTCGCAGGGCACGGCCCCGAAGCACGGCTCGACGTCGTCGGGGCACACCAGTGCGCCGCCCACGCACGCGCCGGTGCCGAGCGCGCACACGTCGCTCGGACCGTGATCGACCCCGCACTCCTGGCCGACCCCGGGCAGGGGTTCGTTCGGTGGCACGTGCTCGTCCGTCCGTCCATCGCAATCGTTGTCGAGGCCGTCGCAGAGCTCGGCCGATCCGTCGACGCGGCCGACGCAGGCCTGCCACGTGCCGCTCGTGCACAGCTCGGTGCCCACCTGGCACTCGCCGACGTCGCTGCCGCAGGGCCGCGTGAAGCCGTCGGTGACGCCGTCGCAGTCGTTGTCGGCACCGTCGCACCCCTCGGCGGCGGGAGGCATGCCCGTGCACGCGCCCCAGGCGCCGCCCGTGCAGGTCTCGGTCCCCGAGGTGCACACGCCGACGTCGACGCCGCACGGGCGCACGAGGCTCTCGTCAAAGCGCCCGTCGCAGTCGTTGTCGGCACCGTCGCAGGCCTCGGGCTCGACGATGCACCCGGTACAGACATTGCCCTCGTCGATGAAGCCGTTGCAGTTGTTATCGACGCCGTCGCAGACCTCCGCGGGCAGCGCTCCGCACTGGCCGCAGGCGTTGCGCGGTTCGTCGCGCACCCCGTCCCAGCAATTGTCGTCGACGCCGTCGCACGGATCGCCGGGGTTGCTGCAGAGCGTGCTCGTCGCGATCGCGCCCGGGAGGTTGCAGTACTTCGCGAAGCCCTCGTCGATGCGGCCGTCGCAGTCGTTGTCCGCGTTGTCGCAGACCTCGATCAGGATCGAGTCCTCGACGATCTCCTGGAACGCGAGGGCGAGACTCGTCCGGTCGTTCGCGAGGATCGCGGAGGTGCGCCCGGTTCCGCCCGCGACGGCCATCCCGTCGAGGCACGT
This sequence comes from Acidimicrobiaceae bacterium, assembly GCA_006515795.1. Lineage (GTDB taxonomy): Bacteria > Actinomycetota > Acidimicrobiia > Acidimicrobiales > Ilumatobacteraceae > VFMC01. Next base: position 927 of record VFMC01000654.1, read on the forward strand.
GCCGGTGACATCGAACCCGACCACGTACGTCCGCACCACCTCGCAGCCGGCCTCGGCGCGGCCCGCAATCGTCACTTCGCAGAGCCCTTGCACCGCGGAGACCGCGCTGCGGCACGTCTCGCAGTT
>VFMC01000655.1 GCA_006515795.1 Acidimicrobiaceae bacterium
CGTCGACACTGCGGCCCCGACCGTGGACCTCACGTACAGCCGCAACCCCTCGTCGGTGCCCACGGGCGAACTGGCGATCACGGCGACCTTCTCGGAGGCCATCACGACCACGCCTACCCTGGCCATCGACGGACAGGGCAGCGCCAACGATCAGACAGCGACGGACATGACCGCCACGACCGACTCGCGAGTCTGGACCTTCACGAGGACCATCGTGACGGGTGCCGACGGCCCGGCGACGGTCACGATCACCGGCGGGGCCGACGCGGCCGGCAACGCGAACCAGCCGGCAAGTAACTCTACATTTACCGTCAATGCCACGCCCGTGAACTGCAGGCCAACAGCCGCGATCTCATCGGCGACGGCTGGCACGATGACCGAGCCGGTCGTTCTCGACGGTAGGGGCTCCTACGACGGGCCAACGATCACCCAGGGCGAGGGCGACCTCCTGACCTACCACTGGAGTTTCGTGGCGCGGCCCCTCTCGAGCGCATTGACCGACGAATTCATCACGCCGAATGGGACGACGGGCGCGTCGGTGGCTCAGTTCGCACCCGACCGCGAGGGCCGGTACGTGCTGCAACTCGTGGTGAACGACTCGCATGATGATTCGACACCGGTGACGGCATCGGTGGTCGTCTTCAATCAGCCGCCCGTGGCGAGTCTGCGCACGGAGTCGCTGACCGTGGCTGGGCCGCAGGTGCTCGTGCTCGATGCGTCGGCCTCGCGCGATCCGCAGGGCCTGCAGCTCGCGTACACGTGGTGTCTCGAGGACGCCCCGACAGGCGCGGCGCCGCTCGAGCCGACCACGGCAGCCAGGCTCTTCTACGGCACGACGCGAGTCGGGCGTTATCTCTTCGCCGTGACGGTCACAGGCACGCGCGAGGTCTCCAGGACCGCGCGACGCGCCTTCGATGTCCTGGAGGCCGCGCCGGTAGCCAGCGCGGGCGTCGACCGACAGGTGATGCTCGCCCGTGTCGACGCGCCCGCCGGCCTCGTGACAACCTCGTCGATCCGGCTCGACGGCAGGCTCTCGCGCGACCCGAACGGCT
>VFMC01000656.1 GCA_006515795.1 Acidimicrobiaceae bacterium
CTTCGTGGACTTTGCGGCCTTTGCGTTGTTTCCGGGCAGTGCGGTGCGTATCCCGAGCCGTCGAACGGGAGCGAATTGGCAGAATTCAGAACAGGCAGGCGTTGCCGCCGTCGGCGGCGGCGCACGTGCCGCCGCCGGGACACAGTGGTGGCGTGCAGGTCGCGAAGCAGCGCGAGCCACCGTCGGAGCTAGCACCGCACGCGAGCCCCATTCCGCAGTCCGCCGTCGTGGTGCAGATGGCGCCGATCACGTTGCGCGCGTCGTCGTAGGGCGGATACAGCACGCGAGCGCGCACGGAGGTTCCAGACTTGTCGGGATCTTTTTGGCTCTCGTCCATCCACGTGGCGGCGAACGCACCACCGGGAAGCGCCGTCGCCGCCGGGTTCTCTTGATTGTTCTCGGTGGTCGTGGCGAGGTTGAACTCTTCGCCGACGGGAACACCGTTCGGGCGCAAGATCCGGCCGAAGACGCCACATCCGCTGAGATCGCCAAACTCGTCGCACGAATGCCAGACGATCAGCAGCGCGCCGTCGGCTCGGCGCTGCGAGACTCCGAACGACTGGCTCGACAGGAAGTTGCTACCGGTGCGCGTGGTGACGAGCGTTGGAGGTCCCTGGATCACGCCTGCGTTGTTCGTTCGATATGCCTCGATGCGGCTCGGACCCGTGTTCGCACCGTCGACGACCCATCGCACGACGATCACGAATCCATCACCCGACGGTGCGACGCGCACGTACTGGATGCTCTCGGTCGCGGTCTTTGCGAGGATCTGCGTGTCTGCGGTGAGAAAATTGTTCGCGCCGTTCGCGATGCGACCTCGCACGTTGCCGCCCACGATCCACGTGGTGAAGATGCGGTCGCCGTTTGCGGCAACCGCCGGCGTGAGCGCGCTGGCGACCGTCGAGACTTGGACGACGCCCGCGGGGTTGACCGCGCACTGACTGTTGACGACCGCGCTCTTGATGATGAGCCCGCTGCCTTCCCATGTGATGACGAACGCGGCCGAGCCGACGGGATGAACCGACACGACATTCGGCAGTGTCTCGACCGA
>VFMC01000657.1 GCA_006515795.1 Acidimicrobiaceae bacterium
GATGCGCGCTCGCGGTGCTCAGGTCACCGACATCGTGGTGCTGATGGTGGCCGCCGACGATGGCGTGATGCCGCAGACGATCGAGGCGATCAACCATGCCCGCGCGGCCGACGTGCCGATCATCGTCGCTGTCAACAAGATCGACAAGGACAACGCCGACATCCAGCGAACCCTGTCGCAGCTCTCCGAGCACGAGCTCGTAGCCGAGTCGTGGGGCGGCGACACGATCGTCGTCGAGATGTCCGCCCAGCAGGATCTCGGTGTCGACGACCTCCTCGAGCAACTGCTCGTCGTGGCCGAGCTCGAGGAGCTCACCGCCAACCCGACCGGTCGGGCCAAGGGCGTGGTGCTCGAGGCAAACCTCGACACGGGTCGTGGACCCGTGGCAACGATCCTCATCGACAAGGGCACGCTCAGGGTCGGCGACCCCATCGTGGCCGGCGCCGCGTGGGGCAAGGTCAGAGCAATGATCGATTCCGCCGGCCAGCAGGTGAAGGAAGCCGGTCCCAGCACTCCGGTGCAGGTGCTCGGCCTGTCTGCCGTGCCGAACGCCGGCGACGAGTTCCGCGGCGCACCCGACGAGAGGACGGCGCGGACCGTCGGCGAGGCCCGCGAGCAGCGCTCGCGGCTCACCAACCAGCGTGGCGATGCACGAGTGCAGCGCGGCGTGAAGCTCGAGGACATCTTCAGCCAGATCCAGGCCGGCGAAGTCGCCACCCTCAACATCGTCCTCAAGGCCGACGTCCAGGGTTCGCTCGAAGCGGTGACCGAGAGCCTGCGCAGACTCGAGCGCGACGCGGTGAAGCTGGCGTTCGTGCATCGTGCCGTGGGCGGTATCACCGAGAACGACATCACGCTCGCCTCGGCCACCAATGCCACCCTGATCGGCTTCAACGTGCGGCCCGATCGCAAGGCCCGCGATCTCGCCGATGCCGAACAGGTCGAGATCCGCACCTACGAGATCATCTACAAGCTGCTCGAGGACATCGAGCGGGCCATGGTCGGCCTGCTCGCCCCCGAGTACGAGGAGGTGGTCACCGGCGAGGCCG
>VFMC01000658.1 GCA_006515795.1 Acidimicrobiaceae bacterium
GTGAACTACCGCAACAGCACCGCCAGCGGCGCGGCCGCGCGACTCACCAGCAGCACGTTGCGGTTCTACGCCGGCGGCACCACGGATGTCACCAGCCAATACACGCAGAGGCTGCTCACCACGCTTCCGGTCGTGGTCCCCGCGGGACAAACACGCTCGGTTGATTTCACGTTCAGCGCCACCTCCACCGCCACGCTCGGCCCCATCGCCGTGACCGTCAGCAGCACCGCCGTCGACCACAACGATCTGACCCCGCTGACCGTCGCCGCGCCTGCCAGCCGCTACACGTCGATGAGCGAGAGCCGCCCCGTCCTGCGGATCGCCGGCCCGAACAACCAGCGGCCGGGCGTTTTCCCGCAGCGCTCGCCGATCTCGACCGGGCAGCTCGTTCCCTTCCGTCTCGAGGTCAGGAACTTCGGCGGCTCGTCGGCCCGCGTCGGGGCCGCGCCGTCGCTCAACTTCTTCGCCGGCGTGGTCGACAAGACCTCGGAGTACACCTGCGCCCTGACCAGCGGCGCCGGAATCTTCGTCCCGGCGGCCAGCGGAGGCAACACCACCGGAGTAACGCTGACGTTCGACGTCACGCCGTCGAGCAGCGCCACGGCCCTTGGCATGATCCAGGTGGGCGCCACGGTTCCCGCGACCGGCACCGTCAACGGAGTGACCGGCTCCGACGTATCCACCGGGGTCATTCCTCCGGTGTCGGCGGGCTCCTTCCTGCTCCAGAGCCGCGTCGCGGTGGCGGCCGCCGACGTCTTCTTCGATCCCGCGATCCCGCGGGGCGTCGATCGCTCCAGCACCACGAGCGCCGAGCAATTGCTGCTCAGCCGCGTCTCGGTGCAGGTCCGCATCAGCAACAACAACGGGCTCAACGGAGCGACCATGAACGTGTCGAATGTGAGCCTCCGGCTCACCACGTCGTCGCCCACGACCCTGATCAATTCCGAGTACGAGATCGCCCCCGCCACCTTCACGCCCTTCACCATCTCGGGGAACGCAAGCCGGGTCGTGACCTTCACTCTTTCCGCCAAGCCGACCGCTCAGAAGG
>VFMC01000659.1 GCA_006515795.1 Acidimicrobiaceae bacterium
CACCGCGGTGAAGAACGGTCCAGCGGCGCACGCCATGACGGTCCCCGCGTCGCAAACCCGCACCGGAACGCCGCTGCTCGATCCGAACGTCCCGAGGGCGCCGCCGCTGTTGGTTCCCCAGCAGTAGAGGTCGCCTGCATCCGTCACGGCGCACACGTGGTCCGTTCCCGCGCCGAGCGTCGCCACGTTGAGGCCGCCGGAGATCGCCACCGGCGAGGAGCTGTTCACCGGGCCGGTGCCGTTGCCGAGCTGCCCGCTGCTGTTGTTGCCCCAGCAGAACGCGCTCACGCCGCCGGAGTGCAGCGCACACGTGTGGCGGTTGCCGAGCTCGATCTCGTACGGGCAGGTCGAGCCGAGGCAGCTGCCGATCGGGCCGAAGTTGAGGCGAGGCGACACGAACGTGCTGTCGCCGAGCTGCCCGAGGCCGTTGGCCCCGGTGCAGTAGACGTTGCCACCCGAGACGGCGCACGTGTGCTCCCCCGTCCCCGCGTCGTTGGAGGCGGACACCGACGTGACCGGAGAGAGACCGCTGATGAAGTACGGCGTCGAGTGAGCCGTGGAGTCGCCGGTTCCGAGCTGCCCGTTGCCGTTGTTGCCCCAGCAGACGAGGCGGTTGCTGCTCCGGCGGATGCACGTGTGGTGCGAGCCCGACGCGAGCTCGGCCGGCGCGTCGCACGCGCTCGACGCGCAGACACCGCCGGCACCGCAGTTGCGCCCGCACATGCCGCAGTTGAGCGGATCGGCCGTCGGCGTCGACTCGCAGCCGTTGGGGGCCATCAGGTCGCAGTCGAGGCGGCCGCCGGTGCACCCGGCGACGCTGCAGACGCCCGCCGCGCACGACCAGGTCGTGTTCGTCACGGTCGGATAACACGAGGCTGCGGCGCCGACCTCGTCGGTCATGCCGTCGCAGTCGTTGTCGACGTTGTCGCAGATCTCGGAGCCGCCGGGCCGGATGAGCGGGCTCGTGTCGTTGCAGTCGCTCGCATTGCCGACGTATCCCGCCGGCGCCGCGCAGGCCGTCGTCGTCATCGCTGCAGCGCCGAATCCG
>VFMC01000660.1 GCA_006515795.1 Acidimicrobiaceae bacterium
GGCCTGCAGCAATTCGTGGGAACTCAGGTCGAGCGACCGCTCGAGCATGGCCCGGTCGTTGTCGAACTGTCGGTAGGCCTGGTCGATGCCCTCCAGCATCGGCGTGAGCTCGGCGGGAAGATCGTGGTCGGGGAAGTGGCGATTGAGCTGGCGACGCAGCAAGCTGTGGAAGTCGGTCATGTCAGCGTTCGGAAAAAGTCGTGACCGTCATCGTCTGGTTGTGGAGTTCGCAGCGGGCCCTGGGGGTGAACGGCGAGATCTCGCCGTAGGAGTAGAACCCCGCGATGGCCGCGCCAGGGCCGACGATCTCGCGAACGCCTTCGACTTCTTCTTCGACCCGTTGCTGCAGCACCATTCGCCGGCCGACGCAACTGATCAGGAGCGCCAGGTCCACAGGCGTGCCCAGCGCCTCGGCGCTGATGCGCCCGGCACCTACGGCGCCGTCGATCAGCCGATCGAAGTTGGCCTTCATCAGCCTGACGTAGCCGCGGACCGGCACGTCGCCGGCGAAGGTCAGGCTCTGGTCGGCCTCGTCGACCGACAGGATGGTGATCCCCGAGGTAACGCTTGTAGAGCGCCAGCGCCGACTGGCCGTCCAGCTCGTAGAGCACGTTGCCCGTGGACTTGGTGATCTGTCGCTCGGGTCCGAACGGATCCCAACCGCCGAGCGATCCGTACCCCACCTTGAGTCGCGTGCCGTAGAACCCGATCGCCACCACCGTGTTGCGGTGAGTCCCGCCGCTGTGCAGCACCACGGTTTCCTGGAACAGCTCACCGTCGGCCGACAGGCCGCCGGTCACCGAGACACTGGTGGGCAGCCGCTCGCCCAACCCGCGCACCAGGGCCTCGCCGTTGATGTCGAGGCCTTCGGAAATCACCAGCACGTGGACCAGGCCCGGGTCGGCGAGGGTCTGGGCCAGGGCGGCGCCAGCGGCCGCGCTGTCCACGGCAGTCACCGGCGCCGTGGCGACGCGAATCTCGGTGTGGTCGAAGTGAATGGCGGTGGCGACGATGCCGGCGTCAAACACCTCGGTGCCGATGATCTGCCCGGCGGTCGAGCACCCGACGATCGCCGCCGCCGGCCAGCGCGCGCTGAGGGCGGCGCCCAGTTGCGGGTGGATAACGCTCGCGCGGTCACCGAACACCAGCACCAGCTGGGCGTCGTCGCCGTCGCCGGGATGCTGCCATCCCTCGTCCGCCGACCAGCGTTCCTGCCGAATCTTCACACAGATACCCTAACGCAAATGATCGGCCGCGCAAGGGGGTAATTCGCGCGCACGCGTCGCCGGGTCAGCTCTCGTGCTGTGCCGCGTACCACTCCTGCAAGAACCGCTGGGAATTGAGCGGCGGCTCGCCCTCGGGCGGCGTCGCCCGCACGTAGCCGCCGTCGGTCTGCAGAATCCAGGCCCGGTCGGTGTCGCGCAGCAGCACGTCGAGCACGTTGTCGCGCAGCATCTG
>VFMC01000208.1:0-6630 GCA_006515795.1 Acidimicrobiaceae bacterium
TCATCCACCGCATCCTTCGCGACGCCGACAACATGCCCACCGGCTACGGCCGTGCCCGCTACACCGTGCCCCGACAACTGTTCCGCCAGATTGCCGCACGCGATGGCGGCTGCCGCATGCCCGACTGCAACCGGTCAGTACGTCACTGCGACGCCCACCACATCCATTACTGGCGCAACATGGGCCTCACCAACCTCGAAAACCTCGTCCTCCTCTGCTCACGCCACCACCACCTCGTCCACCGACTCGACTTGGAGTTGAAACTCCTCCCCTCCGGCCAGGTCGAAACCACCTGGCGAGACGGCACCCACCGCACCAGCCAACCCCACGGCGCACCACCCAAACGAAGAGGCCCATAGCAGGCCGCCGTCAGCAGACCACCGTCTAGTCACCATCCGCCCGCTCGACGCGCATCCGGTGGGGGCTCGCTCCATGAGTCTTGATGCACCAGCCGGAACAACCAGACGAGCGACGGCACCACCATCACCGTCGCCAGACCACCGACCACGACGAGTCCGATCAAGGTCGGCCGCGCTCCCGCCGCATCTTCGAGCTGCAACTCGTCGACCAGCACCCAGGGGTACTGGGCGAATCCCCAGCCGATCAACACTGCGAGCACTGCCGCTGTCGCCGCCAGCCGTGCCTGGGAGTCGCGACGAGCAAGCAGCAGGACCACGCTCGCGGAACCGGCCAGCGCCGAAAGCACGACCACCACTACGCCGCCGGTCAGCAACACTGCCGTGCCTCGCTCACGGCGGCACCGGTCTCCTCACGATCGAACAACGAGGACATGCGTGAGCATCCCTGGCGGCTTCGATGGTCGGTGACCATAGCAGCACCGGTCATCGTGACCGGCCGTACACCGACCCCGGAATCGACCAACCCCTTGACTTAGGAGGGGGCGGAGGTACATTTGCCAAATGAGACCTAGACGCCATCTCAGCATCCTAGTTCTTGTCGTCGCCGCAGGATGTGGGCGAGCGTCGACCAGCTCGCCTGGGGACTACGATACTAGCGGGTTTATCGATAGCACAATGTCCGGCGAAACATTGCTATCGGACTCAATGATTGAACCTCAAACGTCAACTTCCGATGTGACGAAATCGTCAATCCTAACCGTTGGCCCGAGCGCGGACACCACCGCTCCCGTATCACCGATCGATTCCTGGGACATTCGCGGGGGCGCACCGATGACCGTGGCCCTCTCACTACCGCCCGACGCAAGGGTCGCTCCCCGCGTCAAGGAGCTCACCGACGAAGACATTGCGGGCGGCTTGTTCCTTCTGCAACGCTGGATCTTTCCGAAGTGCGCCTGCATCGTCGCGCTATCGATACAGCGCGACCCCGGCGACGCGGCGCCGGTGCACCATATGACCGCCTACCGCACGGTGTCCACAAAAGCAGGGGAGTGGCGGTTCGTGGATTTCGGTGGTGGTGGTCAACAAAACATAGTCGCGTTCGCCCGAATCGACGGATATCTGTTCGAGGTCACTGCGCCGGGTGACGCGATCGCCGAGGCAGTCGTCGATTCCATCAGTGTCGTGGCGGCGACCGGGTCATGATCTGGTCACGCGGGATTCGCCACCTCACCGCGATGCTCGTCGCAACTACCGCTCTCGTGATCGGCATCGGTGACGGCATCGCCGACGCAAGCACCGGCATTCGGACTCCGTTCTGGTCGGGATCGGGGATGACGCTATCCCAGACCAGTTACAAGTACTCGAACGCGTCGGCCTTCTGGCAGACGTTGGCCAACTCAAATGGCGAGTGCATTCCCGTTGATGGTATATTCGGACCTGTCACAGCCGCCGCAACGATAAATATTCAGAACGGCTTCGGGGTTCCGGCCACCGACGTTGTCAACGCCGGCACGCGGAATGCGCTTCAGTTTTGGGTGGCGAGCTATGAGGAACCTGACCATATTCTCATCTATCGACATCAAAATTTCGGATACATCGATGGTTTCGGAACGCAATACTGGAGCTACTATGGCGGAGGACCGATTGAGGCATTGATGGGCTGGAATCCGATAGTTCCCCAGTGGTTCTTGAATCCGTATCCGGCGTCATCAGGAAGTATCAACTGGACGTTGATTGCCGCCTCGGCCAGCCGCACGATCGGCTCGTATCCCTGCAACGGCTAGGCGGTTTCCCGCTGGGTGAGCGGTCGAGCGAACCGCCCGATCCGGAACTCAGCGAGGCGCCGCCAGGCGCCAGTTGACGGCAGCGTCGAGTCCGCCCGTGGCGCGGTTGGCCAGCGAGACCGTTCCTCCGGAGGCGGTGGCGAGATGCTCGACGATGGCCAGCCCGAGACCACTGCCTTGGTGCGGCGCGTCAGGGGAGCGCCAGAAGCGGTTGCGTGCGTACTCGAGCTGCTCGGTCGTCATGCCAGGCCCCTCGTCGAGCACGTGCACGGTGAGCCACGGTGGTCGACGGTCGAGGGCGAGCTCGATCGTGGTGCCGTCGGGGCTGACCTTGATGGCGTTGTCGATGAGGTTGTCGAGGACCTGCTCGACCGCTCCGGGCACGGCCAGCACGTGCACCAGACCGGGCGAACGGTGGCCGCCTGCCTGCTGCACGGTGATGTCGCGATCGCTCGCCAGCGCACACCAGAGATCCACTCGGTCGCGAACGATCGCGGCAACGTCGACCACCTCGGTCTGCAATGCGGCGTGCTCGGACCGGGCCAGGAGCAGGAGCCCCGAGACGAGTTGCTGGAGGCGTTCGGTCTCGGCGCCGGCTGCCTCGATGCGCGCCCGCGCCGCCGCGGGATCGGTGTCGATCAGGTCGACTCCCTGCTCGAGCTGCAGGCGCAGCGCGGTGAGCGGTGTTCGCAGCTGGTGCGACGCGTCGCCGGCGAACGAGCGCTGCTGCTCGATGAGGGCCTGGATCCGCTCGGTCATCTCGTTGAACGACTCGGCCAGGTTCCGGATCTCGGGCGGTCCGCTGCCGGAATCGGCACGAGCCGTGAGATCGCCGCCAGAGAGCTGCTCGGTCGTGTCTTGGAGACGGCGGAGCGGGCGGGTGAGGGTGCTGGCCACGAACACCGCGGCCACGATCGCGCCGGCAAGCGAGATGAGACCCACGGCATAGAGTCCGCGCACGCGCTCGCTGGTGCGTTCATCGATGATCGCCGCCGGATAAGTGATCCGGACAACGCCGACGATGTCGGCACCCGACAGGACCGGCACGGCGACGTACACGATCGAGGCGGCCAGGGTGTTGGAGTACCTCGAACCCGACGCCGGAGCGCCACCCAGAGCGGCCTGGATCTCGGGACGATTGATGTAGTTCTCCCCGACCTCGCTGGAGCCGTCGGCCACCGCGATGGCGATACCTGCGGCATCGGTGACGACGACGCCGGCATCCTCGCGCGACCGGTAGAGCTCGATCGTCGTCTGCAGGTCGGCGACCTCGCCGATGTCCTCACCTGACAGGACGTCTTCCGATGTGCCGCCGACGATGAAGGCGTCGCGTTCGATGCCCGAGAGCAGCCGTTCGGTTTCCACCCGGCGGAGATACGCCGCCAGCGGAACGTCGTGGGCGGCGAGCACGACAACCGTCATGGCCACGAAGGCGAGGACGAGGCGCCTCCTCATCCTGGATCTTCCGGGCGGGATCGTGGCGGTTCCAGCCGGAACCCCACACCGCGGACCGCCTCGATCCACTCGTTCCCACCGAGCTTCTTGCGGATCGTCGCGACGTGCGCATCGACGGTCTTGGTTGGTCCGTACCAGTGCGCGTCCCAGACGTTGTCGAGGATGTCGGTGCGTGTCTTGACCGCGCCGGGATCGGAGGCGAGGAACGAGAGCAGATCGAACTCCTTGGCGGTGAACACGATCTCATCATCGTCGAGGAACACTCGTCGGGTTCGCCGATCGATCATCAGCGGGCCGATGACCTGCTGACCGGCCGGATCGCCGTCGACGAGCGAAGCGGCCGCGGTAGGCGCGACCGGCAGGCGCCGAGCGACAGCTCTGATCCGGGCCACCAGCTCTCGCGAGCTGAACGGCTTGGTCACGTAGTCGTCGGCGCCGAGCTCGAGCCCGAGAACCCTGTCGAACTCCTCGCTGCGTGCCGTCAACATGATGATCGGCGCGTTCGTCACCTGGCGCATCTCCCGACACACGTCGCGCCCGTCCATGTCGGGCAGGCCGAGATCGAGCACCACGAGATCGAAGTCGGCCGCGGCGAGGGCCTCGGCCCCCGTCGCCACGTGGTTCACCGCGAAGCCGGCAGCTGTGAGGGCCTCGTTCAATGCCCGCGCGATCGAGAGGTCGTCTTCGACGAGCAGGATGGTCCGGCTTTCGCCGTCGATCGCCACGATCGCGCCGATCCTTGGACATCTCTTGGACGTCCCTTGGATGAACACCCTCCGCCACCTGGATGACCGACGTTTACCGTAGAGATCACCGGCAACCCCACCCCCTCCCCCCCACGCCGCCACCCCCATCTCGAGGAGCTTCCGTCATGAAATCCCGAATCGCCGCAGCGCTCTCGCTGTCCGGAGTCCTGGTCGCAGGATCAGCAGCTGCACTGGTGAACACCCAAGTCCTGAACGACGACACCACCGCCTCGGCCGAGGCCGCCACCACCACCGTGGCGACCGTGCCGACAACACTTCCGGCCTCGACAGTTCCCGGGCCTGGCACCACGCCGGCCACCACTGCAGTTGTCGCGGCAGTCCCCGCAGCGGGCGCCGGCGCGCCCGCACCGGCTTCCACCCAAGCCATCTACCAGATCGGCGACTCCGGCTTCGTCACCCTCGACACCGCCGGCGACGTTCTCACGATCATCGCCGCGACCCCAAATCCGGGCTGGTCCGTCACCGAGGCCGAGAGCGACGGTCCTCTGCACATCGAGGTCAAGTTCCAGGCCGGGTCGATCGAAGTCGAGTTCAAGGCCAACCTGTTGTTCGGAGTGGTGACGACGTCGGTCGAGTCGTCAGATCGCTCCGCTCCGCCGGCCGCCGGCACGTCGACGAGCAACAGCTCTTTCGACGATGACGACGACGAGAGCGAAGACCACGAGGACGAAGAGGACGAAGAGGACGATGATGACTGACCGACCCGACCCGCAGGGCGATCAGGCCGCACGCCTGGCCGCGCTTCGGTCGGGTTCGGCCAGCTCCGGGCGATCCGGCGCGACGCGTCGACCTTCGGGTCGACGGCCAAGCCCCGCCCAGGCCGCGAAGATCCTGTCCGCCGGGCTCTCGTCCACTGCGACACTCGGAATCGTCGCGCTGCTCGGCTGGCAGTCGGCGGCCAACGCAGACAGCACCGCCGTGACGCCAACCCCCGTTGCCGCGGCCACTCCGGTGGCAGCGACCGGCGGCGTGGTCGCCGCACCACCGGTCGCTGGAACGGTCGTCGTGCCGGCGAGCGCGGGTGCGGCGGCGACCCAGGTGCCCGTAGCGAACCCAGCCACTCCCACTCCCGCCCCCGCTCCAGCCCCGGCACCCGCGCCAGTGCAGTTGGTGGTGGTGCCCGTCGCGGTTCCGGCCCCGACGCCGGTTGCCGCACCCGCGGCGGCCAGCAACGGCACCACGAAGCCTTCCGGGGCATGACCACCTGATGTTGCCGTTGATGTCGCCCGTCGTGATCTCCGACCAGTTCCGGGCCATGGGCTGCTCGGTCGAGGTGCTCATCGTCGATGGCTCGGTCGACCTGCGCGATCTGGCGCGACGCAACATCGCTCGGCTCGAGCAGTGCTGGAGCCGGTTCATCCCCACGAGTGACATCTGCTGCATCAACCACGCCGACGGAACCCTTCGACCCGACACTTCTCGCCCCGCTGGTCGGTCTCGGCTACGACATGAGTTGGGACAACCCCCGCAACACCACATCGCTCGCGGCCAACGCTCACGCACGCACCCCGCTCGACCGCATCGAGCTGAACCCAGCCGCCAACACGGTGCGCGCCCCGTCAGGGTGCAGCCTCGACGCCGGTGGCATCGGCAAGGGACTGGCCGCCGACCTCACCGCGATCGCGCTCATCGAGGCCGGGGCGAAGGGTGCGCTGGTCAGCATCGGGGGCGATCTCCGCGTGCGCGGCGCCGCCCCTCAGGACGGGGGATGGCTGATCGGTGTGGCCGACCCGATCGACGACACGATCGAAGCCGCTCAGGTAACGCTGCTCGACGGCGGGTTGGCCACCTCCGGACCCGGTGGTCACGCGTGGGTCGGCCCCGAACAGACGCTCGTCCACCACTTGCTCGATCCGACCACCCAGCAACCACTGCCCGTCTCGTTCCCGGGCAGCGTCATCGAGGCCACCGTCATCGCCGGAACCGCGGCGTGGGCCGAGGTGTGGACCAAGGCGATCCTTGTCAACGGGCCGACCGCCACCTTCCCGCTCCTCGACGATCTCGACCTCGGTGCCCGAGCAGTGTTCGCCGACGGCACCTTCGCCACCAGCAGCGCGTGGCACAACTACGAGCGCAGCTCAGCCGCCACTGCGATCTCGTCGAACGAGTGCTCGGCGTGAACCCACAGACCTGGTGGCATCTTTCGCGCGCCAGCGGAATGGTCGCGGGAGTTCTGCTCATCTGCAGCCTCATCTGGGGCGTCCTGCTGTCCACCCGCGCCCTCAAGCCCGCCGACCGCCCGGCCTGGCTGCTCGACATGCACCG
>VFMC01000208.1:6681-7709 GCA_006515795.1 Acidimicrobiaceae bacterium
CTCGGAAGACCGGCGCAGTCGCGCTCGGGATCATCGCGTTCTACTTGATGGTGCTCGTTCAAGTCACGTCCCTGATGATGAAGCGCCTCCCGAAACGCCTCTGGCGGGCGATCCACTACACCAGCTACGCGATGGTCTGGTTCGTCCTCGTTCATGGCGCACTGGCCGGCACCGATGCCACGAACCGCGTCTATCAGGCCGTCGCGTTCGTGCTCACGATCGCTGCCGTCACTGCCGCGACGCTGCGGATCAACATCGGGCGCTCCACCGTCAGCGACCGGCCCCGCTCGGCAATTCCAACTCGAAAGGAAGCATCCCCCGATGAACGTCTGGATCGATCAAGACCTGTGCACCGGTGACGGACTCTGCGAGGAGATCTGCCCTCCGGTGTTCCACCTGGTGGACTCACTCTCCTACGTCATCGGCCCGAACGGCCAGCCGATGATGGCGGGCGGGCCCAACTCGTGCGCCGAGATCGCGCCGGCGATGCTCGACGCAGTCCTCGACGCGGCCGAGGAATGTCCCGGCGAGTGCATCTTCATCGAGTCCTGAGCCGGCCCCCGTTATCGTCCTGCCGTGGCCGCCGTACTCCTCCCACTTCCTGACAGCGACTTCGATGTCACCGAGGTCGCGGTGCCATGGTGGCTGCTCACGCAGGCCGGACACCAGGTGGTGTTCGGCACCGAAGGCGCGGGAGTCGCCCCGACCGCCGACCCACGGTTGCTCGACGGGGTGATCTTCGGTCGGCTCGGAGCCGCCGACGAGCCCAAGGACTTCTACGCGGCCATGCAGCACGACGAGTCGTATCGATCGCCCATCGCCTGGTCGGCCATCGATCCCGCGGCATACGACGGCCTCCTGCTGCCGGGTGGCCACGCGCCAGGGATGCGCCAGTACTTGGGCAGCACCGAACTGCAAGCCAAGGTGGGCGAGTTCTGGCAGCTCGGACGCCCAGTCGGGGCGATCTGTCACGGCGTGCTGGTGCTCGCCCGCACACACCTGCCCGGTACCGGTACGAGCGTTCTGGC
>VFMC01000209.1:0-890 GCA_006515795.1 Acidimicrobiaceae bacterium
CGGCCCTCAGGGTCGCCCGGGCGGCGGCGGCGGCGGCTGTCAGAAGGGCAGAGGCGACCGCCCGGGCGGTGGACCGCGCCCGCGCCGAGGCGACGGTTGCGGCGACGGTGACCGCAGCGGAGATCGCCGCTCTTCAAGCGACGCTCGACACGCTGCGCGCCGGCCGACCCGCTACGCCGGGAACCCCGGCCGAGATCAGGGTCGCCGAAGCTGACCTGGCGAGTGCAAGGGCGAACGAGTCGGCGGTGCGAGCCTCGGGACTTCGTGCGGTGGCGGAAGCGCAGACAGCTCTCGACCAGGCGCCGGCACGCCTCGCCTCGGCAACGGTCGCAGCATCAACCGCTGACGCCGCGGCGGCGGCCGACGTCGCGGCGCGGCAGGCCTCGCTCGACGCGGTCATCGCCGATCCGTCGTCGACCGAAGTTCAGCTGGCGTTGGCCCGGGCCGACCTCGCCGCGGCGCAGGCAACCGCGAGCAACGTCCACGTTGCCGGACTGCAGGCGATCGCCGACGCGCAGGCGGCGCTCGACGCTGCTCCTGGAGCACTGGCCGCAGCCCGTTCTCAGGCGTCGGCAGCCGATGCCGTTGCCGCGGCGGAGGTCGCCGCCAAGCAGGCTGTGCTGAGCAACCTCTCGACGCCCGTCGCACCGACACCGAGCGAGATCGCCGCAGCAGAGCGCCAGCTCACCGTGGCCAAGGCGAACGGTGAGACGGTGCGTCTTGCCGGCGAGCGGGCCGAGGACGACGCCACCTCGGCCGCCACCGAGGCCCTGGCAGAGGTTGCGCTGAACGCGGCTTCGGCTCGGGCCGCGGAGACGGCCGTCGCCACGGCGACGTTGGCGGCCGGGTCGCGCTCGCAGGTGGTCGATCGGGCCGCCCTCGAAGCCGAT
>VFMC01000209.1:971-7539 GCA_006515795.1 Acidimicrobiaceae bacterium
CAGACGAGGTCGTCTTCGTTGCCGTCGGCCCGGTCCGCGTTTCGAACCTGCTCGTGGTGATCGGCGATCCGGCCATCGGCGGGATCATGACGGTGACCGACGCGCTCGTGCACGTCGACGGGGCCCTCGCCGTGGAGGACGCGGGCCTGGTCGTGGCGGGGATGAAGGTGCAAGTCGCCGAACCAGATCTGGGCATCGACGTCGAGGGGGTGGTGGCCACGGTGGCTGCGGCCCCGGGAACGAACGGCGTCGACGGGTTCCACGTGTACTTCGCAATCGACGTCGAGGCGCCGCCTCCAAACCTGGTCGGCGCCTCGGTGCGGTTGACGATTCCGGTCGAATCCAGTGGTGGGACGGTGCTGGTCGTACCGCTGAGCGCCTTGACGCTGGCCGCCGACGGCTCGTCACGGGTGCAGCGCAGCGTCGGCGGCGTCACCGAGCTCGTCGCAGTGAAGCCGGGGCTCTCGGCTGATGGCTACGTCGAGGTCGCCGGCATCCTCACCGCCCTGGAGGTTGGCGATCTGGTCGTCATCGGCTTCGCTCCGACCGACATCACGACCGGGGCCACCGGTGGATGACGACATCGAACTCGCTCCGCCGGTGATCCGGCTGTCGGCCCTCGGCCGACGGTTCGACAGTGAGCCCCCTGTCGACGCACTCGTCGACGTCGACATCGAGATCCGTGAAGGCGAATGGGTGGCGATCGTCGGTCCGTCTGGTTCGGGCAAGTCGACGCTGCTCAACATCGTCGGTTGCCTGGACACTCACACGTCCGGCTCGTATCGCTTCGATGGGATCGAAGTGTCCGAGCTCACCGACAAGCAGCGCGCCGGCCTGCGCTGCCGCGGCATCGGTTTCGTCTTCCAGTCGTTCCACCTGCTCGGCCAGCGTTCTGTCATCGAGAACGTGATGCTCTCCGACGTGTACCGCAGGGCGCCCTTCCGCGATCGGCGAGCTCGGGCCGCGGCCGCGCTCGAAAAGGTCGGCCTTGCTCACCGGGCCGAGTTCTTGCCGACGCGACTGTCCGGTGGAGAGCGTCAACGGGTGGCCATCGCCCGCGCCTTGATGGGCTCGCCGCGGTTGCTGCTGTGCGACGAGCCGACCGGAAACCTCGACTCGGCGACCACCGCCACGGTGCTCGACTTGTTCGCCGATCTCAACGACCAGGGGATGACGATCGTGATGATCACCCACGAACGCGACGTGGCCGAACGCGCCGGCCGGCACGTCAGCATCACCGATGGCGTACTGACGGAGGTGCACTGATGCGTAGATCGCGGGCCGACTCGGCGCTGGTGGCGCCATCTGGGATGACTGCCAGGGACCTCCTCAACGAATCGATCGCCGGGCTGTTCGCCCGACCAGGGCGGATGGTGCTGACCGTGTTCGGCACCGTCATCGGGCTCGCCGCACTCGTCGCCACGCTCGGGCTGTCGCGCACGGCCGGCAATCGAATCGTCGGCCGGTTCGACGAGCTCGCCGCGACCGAGATCGTGGTCAGCCCGAAGCCGTCGGCCGCCAGCACCACGATCGATGCGCTCCCGTGGGACGCTCCCGAACGAGTGAGTCGCCTCAACGGCGTCGCTGCGGTCGGCAACCTCAGCAACCTCAACGTCGGATCGCGACTCGTTGCAGCCTCACCGCTGAGCGATCCACAGAACCAGACGGCGTTCAAGCTCACCGTCAGTGCCGCGTCACCCGGGCTGTTCCGCGCTGTCCGCGCGGATCTGCGTACCGGCGCCTTCATCGATTCCGCCCACTCGATCCGCGCCGATCGAGTTGCGGTGCTCGGGCCGAACGCGGCCGAACGGCTCGGCATCACCCGCGTCGACCAACTCCCGGCGATCACCATCGGCGACGACCTGTACCTCGTGATCGGCATCCTCGACGGCGTCGCCCGGCAACCGGATCTGCTCGGGGCGGTGATCATCCCCGAGGGCACGGCGCGGCGGTACTACCGGCTCGCCCATCCCGGTTTGGTCGTCGTCGAGACCGACATCGGCGCTACCTCGCTGGTGTCGAGACAGATCGCTCTCGCACTCCGGCCCGACAACCCGCGCAGTCTCAAGGTGGTGTCGCCACCCGAACCGCAGCGGGTCCGCGACGCCGTGCAGAACGACCTGAACCTGCTGTTCCTCATCCTCGGTGGCGTCTCGCTGCTGGTCGGGGCGATCGGCATCGCCAACGTGACCCTCGTGTCGGTCATCGAACGCACCGGCGAGATCGGGCTCAGACGCGCCCTCGGTGCCTCGCGCCGCCACGTCGGGCAGCAGTTCCTGCTCGAGAGCACGACGATGGGCTTCGTGGGCGGAATCCTCGGCGCGAGCTTGGGCACACTCGTCGTGGTCGTGGTCTCGGCGCATCAGCAGTGGACCCCCGTGCTCGACCCCGCCGCGCCGTTCCTCGCACCCGTGATCGGTGGGCTCACCGGCCTGGTGTCGGGCACGTACCCCGCTATCCGCGCCACCCGGCTCGCGCCCGTCGACGCACTCCGCTCGGGAACGTGACGAGACCGGCCCTCGAACCGCTGCTGGTGCAGGTAGGTGAGCTCGAGGTCCACGATCGGCGTACGTAGTGATCGTTGGAGGTGTCGACAGGTCGCGCCGGCGAGCCAGTTGCGAAAATGTTTCGAGCTCCGGGAACTCTCGAGTCCGGCGGTGCATCGGTACGGCTGCACAACGCACCCCGGACGAACACCACGAACGAACCCACATACGAACAAGGAGCCTACGATGACCGATTTCAACGATTTCCAAGACCTGAGCTACGAGATCCAGAACGTCTCCGACGGCTTCTGGACCCAGTCGATCGACTTCTCCCAGATGGCAGATCAGGCCTGGCTCGATGGCGATACCCAGAACTCGATCGAATGGCAGATCGCCGCCGACAACTCGGAGTGGTACTCGGACCAGATGTATCAGGCATCTTGGGACGCCTGGTACGGCCCGGTGAACTCCGAGGGCTACACCGCCTACGACGCCTCGATGGGCTACACCTCCACCGACACCAGCTTCATCGAGCCCGCCAGCAGCGCCGCCAGCACCTCGATGATCAGCGACAACAGCGCAACCAGCTGGTTGTAGGCGCACCGAATCGACACACCGGACAACGCCATGTCACGTGTCAGTGGCCCCAGCGCACCCGGCCAACCGGGCGGCGCTGGGGCCGCATCGCGTCAGACGACGGTGAACACGAACGTGGCCTGCGAGCTGTGACCTGCGTCGTCGAAGACGGTCAGCGTGAGCGTGATCACGCCCGGGTCGTTCCACGTGCCCTGGAAGCTGTCGCCGGGCAACCAGCTCGCGTCGCCCAACTGGACTGGGCCGGTGAGTGACCAAGTGCCGCTGGTGGCATTGCTCGAGGTGACGCTCCACCAGCTCTGCACCCCGACAGGGATCTCGGTCGGCCCGGTGATGATGGCCGTTGGCAGCGCAGTCGCCGCGGTCACGGCGACGGTGGTGGGCGCGGCGGTGGTGGGCGCGGCGGTGGTGGGGGTGGTCGTGGTGGCGACGGTGGTCGTGGTGGCGGTGGTGGGCGCGGCGGTACCGCCCAACGTGGCTACAGCCACACCGGCGACACCCAACACGGCGATCGCTCCGGCGGCCACACCGGCGAGCCGTCGCCGCGGGTGGGAGGGCTGGGCAGCCGGTTCGGCATCGACGAGTGTGAGCAGGGCCTGGTCGACCTCGGCATGCCACTGCTCGATCGTTTGTGGCCGGCGGGCGGGATCGGTATCGAGACCGTGGCCGAGCGCCCGGCCGAGCTGCGCAGGAATGGTGGGCGGCAGCGGACGCCCGCTCTGGATCGTGCCGTTGGAGTACCGCCGCAAGGGATCCGGCGGTTCGCCCGAGGCGATCTGGGCAAGCAGCGCGCTCGCCGCGTAGATGTCGGTGCGGGTGTCGATCTTGGCGCCGGCGAGCGACTGCTCGGGTGCCATGTAGCCAGCGGTGCCCACCCCGACGGTGATGCCGGAGTCGAACGTCAGGTCCTTGGCCAGACCCAGGTCGCCGAGCATCAACCGCTCGCCGGGGCGCAGCAGCATCGGCGGGCCAGTTTCCGGTGCCGCAGTCGCCGCGCCGGCGGTGGTGATCAGCAGGTTCGAGGGCTTGATGTCGCGGTGGGCGATGCGTCGTTCGTGCAGGAAACCGAGCGAATCCGCCATTGCTGCGGCGATCGTCCGCAGCTGCTTGGCATCGGGCCGCACCCCGCGTTGGGCGAGCTCTACCAACCGCTGCTCGAGGGTGCCGCGGGTGGCGAGGTCCATCACCAGATATGGGCGACCGTCGTCGGTCGCGCGTCGTTGAGCGACCGCAACAACCGCGCTTCTTGCACGAACCGCCCGCGCACCTCAGGTTCCCACGACCAACGGTCCGACAGCAGCTTCACCGCGACCGGCACGTCGAGGCGCTCGTCGTAGGCGAGGTACACGGTGGCGAAGTTGCCGGCGCCGAGCCGCTTGCGCACGATGTACCGCCCGCCGCCGAACGAGCGCGGCTCACCCGGAACGAGGGTTGGAGCACCGTCGTGGGAGTCTTGGCGGTCGTCTCGGTCGTTGCGGTCACCGGTCATGGTTCAGGCCAGCGAGCCGCCGCTGCGGAACTGCTCCTGGATGCGGTCGGCGATGTACTGGCGGCCGCGGCTGATGCGGGTGCGAACCGTGTTGAGCGGGATGCCGAGGTGCTCGGCGATCGTGGCGTAGTCGAGGCCATCGACGTCGCACATCACCACTGGCTCGCGAAACCTCGGATCGAGCTCTTCGAGTGCTTGCCGGATCATTGCCCGACTGGCGACGATCGAGCTCATGTGGCGTACCTGTTCGGTGAGTTGGTCGAGGTCCTCGCCGTCGGGTTGGGTGACGCGCCGATTGCGCCGCAACACCTGCAGCGCCTCGCGCTCGGCCACGCGGTAGAGCCACGTCGTGAAACGGGAGCGGCGTTCGAAGCTGGCGATTCCGCGGGTGACGGCCATCAGCGTTGCCTGCATCGCGTCTTCGACGTCGCCTTCGTCGATCAGCATCTTGCGAACCGGTGCAAGCGCGAGTCGGTGCTTGTCGATCAACCGAAGCAGGAAGTCGAGCGCCGCCGGATCGCCGTTCGTGGCCGCGTCGACGACATCGGCAACAGCGTGGTCGATCGCCGGGAAGTCGCCGCGACCGCGTGCCGCGGCGACCTCGGCATCGACGCGGAGCTGCGTTCCGGCATCGATTGTCATAGACCGGTAAGCTACCGCGAACGGCCCGAGGGCGTTGGAAGGGTGGGGTTCGGTGAGTTGGGCCATCGGCATCGACTTCGGCACGTCACGGTCGGCGGGCGCGATCGGTTCACTCGGCCGCGGTGCCAACGGTTCCGCGGCCGATTCCGTTACCACCACCGTTTCACCGCTCGAGATCGAGGGCAACCGGTGGGTGGCGTCGCTCGTGTTGCGCACCGTCGAAGGCGAGCTCGTGCTCGGCACCGCCGCCGACAACCTCGCCGGGGTCCATCCGGATCGAGTGGAGCGCACGCCGAAGCGATCGCTGGGCACCGGTCCCCCGATCCTCCTCGGCGGCGAGCCGGTCGACGCCCGCGACGTGGCTGCGGCCGTGATCCGCATGATCGTTGCCGAGGGTCGCCTGCGCTCCGGCGGAACCGAACCGCAGAGTTGCGTGCTCACCCATCCCGTCAGGTGGGCCGACCTGCGTCGCGCCGCGTTGCGCGAAGCCGGTGAGCGCGCCGGGCTGCGCGATGTGCATCTCATCGAGGAGCCGGTGGCCGCGGCGATCCACTACTCCGCCGAACACGTGCCGGTCGGCGCTCACGTCGGCATCTACGACCTCGGCGGAGGCACGTTCGACACGGCGGTGCTGCAGCGCACCGACAACGGCTTCGAGGTCGTTGGAGTGCCTGGCGGCGACGAGCACATCGGCGGAGAGGATTTCGACCACCGCCTGTTCCGGTACTTCGGATCGTGCCTCGCCGAGACGGCGCCCGAGCTGTGGGAGCAGATGCTCAACAGCGACGATCGCAAGTGGAAGCGAGCCGCGCTCGACTTGTTGGTCCAGGCCCGCCGCGCCAAGGAAGCGCTGTCCTCGTACACGTCCACTCAGGTGTTCGTGCCGGTGGCCGATCGCGACATAGTCATCAACCGCAGCCAGTTCGAGGCGATGATCATCGACGACATCGAACGCACCGTCGATCTGATGGAGGACACCGTCGTCGATGCCGGGCTCGCCATCGAGGACCTCGCTTCGGTGTTCCTCGTCGGAGGATCGTCGCGTGTCCCGCTCGTCAGCCAACTCGTGGGCGAACGCTTCGGCTCGCGGGTCGTGACGCGCGACGAGCCCAAGGCGGTCGTGGCCCTCGGCGCCGCCCGCCTCGCAGCTCTCCGGCTCGTTCCAGCTCCCGTTCCGGCTGCAGCTCCGAGTGCGGCTGCCCCAGCGACGGCATCTGCGGAGGTGCTCCCCGGACCGGCGGCTGCGGCGGCAACGGCGAGGCCGGACGCGTGGCTCGACCACCTGCCCCCGCCCCGCCAGGAGCAACGCCTCGGCGCCGAGCCGGCTGCCGAGCGCGTGGCCGTCGCCACCGCTGCG
>VFMC01000661.1 GCA_006515795.1 Acidimicrobiaceae bacterium
GGCCCTGCTCGGCAGGCTGCAGGAGAAGGAAGCGCAGGCACGGTCCGCCGCCACCGCCGTCAAGTCACCCTTCGCCAAGCCGATCACCCTGGACTTCCGCGACACGCCGCTCAAGGCCGTGTTCGAAGTCATTTCGCGCACCGCCGGCGTCAACTTCGTCCTCGACAAGGAGGTCAAGGCCGA
Source organism: Acidimicrobiaceae bacterium (assembly GCA_006515795.1). GTDB lineage: Bacteria > Actinomycetota > Acidimicrobiia > Acidimicrobiales > Ilumatobacteraceae > VFMC01. The sequence continues at coordinate 184 of VFMC01000661.1, forward strand.
CACCAAGGTCACCATCTTCGTGCGCAACACCAGCATCGACGAAGTGCTGCGCCTGGTCATGGCCACCAACCAGCTGCAGCAGAAGCTGCTCGGCGAGAACTCGGTGCTGGTCTATCCCGCCACGGCGGCGAAGAACAAGGAATACCAGGAAACCGTCACGCGCAGCTTCTATCTCGCCAATGCCGAGGTCAAGCAGGCCCAGGCGCTCATCAAGTCCATCGTCAAGAGCAAGGACATCTTCATCGACGACAAGCTCAACCTGCTGGTGCTGCGCGATACCCCCGACGCCGTGCGCCTGGCCGAACGGCTGATCGAATCGCTCGACCTGGCCGAGCCCGAAGTCATGCTCGAAATCGAGGTGCTGGAGATCTCGCGCAGCCGCCTGCTCGAACTCGGGCTCAAGTTTCCCGACCAGGTCGGCTACGGCCTGCTGCAGCCGACCACGACCTCGACCGTCATCACCACCACCGGCACCCAGACCAACACCAACCTCGGCGGCACCCTGGCCGCCGGCATGGTCGACCTGCACAACCGCGCCGGCCTGACCAGCTACGTCGCCAACCCGGCCGTGTTGCTCAACCTCAAGAGCCAGGCCGGCGACGGCACGCTGCTGGCCAACCCGCGCATCCGCGTCAAGAACCGCGAGAAGGCCAAGGTGCACATCGGCGACAAGCTGCCGGTGTTCACGACGACGTCAACCGCCAACGTCGGCGTCTCCGCCTCGGTGTCCTACCTCGACGTCGGCCTCAAGCTCGACGTCGAGCCCAGCGTGCACCTCGACGACGAGGTCGACATCAGGGTCGGCCTCGAAGTCAGCAGCATCGTCAAGGAAGTGCAGGGGCCGGCCAGCTCGCTCG
>VFMC01000662.1 GCA_006515795.1 Acidimicrobiaceae bacterium
AGGGTCACGTTCGCCAAGAACGACGAAGCGGTAGATGGCCCCGATGATGCCACCGTGGTCATCACCATCGCTGCCGCCGACGCCGCGCTCGATCCAACCGTCGCCTACATGCAGGGCAAGTTGAAAGCGGCCGGGCACACCGGCGTGCTGTTCGAGGTGCTGCGCGACGGCACCGCGGCTGCAGCCATCAGCCGGCTCGCATCACGTCCCTGAGCGCCCGGTAGCCGATCAGCACCGCGCCGCTCTCGCGGATGAGTTCGCGCAGCTGGTGATCGACGGTGACGAGCCGGAGGTCGTCGATCCAGCCATCGGCCTGCGGTGTGAGCGCCCGCACTTCGGGCGTGTCGATGGTGGGCTGAACGTGCACCTCGGTGACGCCTGGCTGCAACGAGCGCACTGCGTCGTACACGCGATCGCGGCTGCCGGCCCGCCAGTCGTGGTCGAAGTGGTCGGGGAACACCACACCTTCCTCGGCGGCGAGCTTGCGGAACGGGAAGCCGGCCTCGTCGGCCGAGATCGTGGAGGGCAGCCGCACCGGCAGCCGGAACTCGACCGCCAGCTCCATGTACACGTCGAAGAACTCCGGGCGCAGCGTGATCGAGGTGAGGTGCGGGGCGAGGTGGGTGGCATCGATCCCCCAGGCGATCGCCCGCTCGATCTGGGCGCGGCATTCACGCAGCACCTCGGCCGGGTCGGCATGCTCCCACAGGTCGCCGACGTTGCGCGGGAAACCGCCCTCACCCGACTGCAGCGACGGGGCATGGGTGATCGGACCCCACCGGTAGTGCTCGTGCTCGCAGTTCAGCGTGAGGTGCACGCCGATGTCGTCGTCGTCGTACCCCATCGCCGCGTGGCGTGCCCACGGCGCCGGAACCATGATCGAAGCGCACGTGGCCACGCCGTCGCGCAGTGCCGCATACACGCCTTCGTTGGCTGCGTGGCTGGATCCGAGGTCGTCGCAGGAGATGATGAGCAGACGGGCGTGGGCAGGGTGCCCGAGGCGTTCGGCCAACGAGATCATCGAGCGCACGCTATCAGACCGAGGTCGGCGCGGCGTGCGGCCTCGGCTGCGGCACGGAACTCGTCGACGTGGGCGATGTTCGGTGGGAACGTGAGCAGGCTGGCGTAACCGCTACGGATGATCTCGAGGTTCACGAACAGACCGTCGTCGGCTCGATACAAGTAGCCGAGCAGCCTGTCGTAGTCGTCGCGGGCCTCGACATCGCGAACGACCCGCACGGCGGTTCCTTCCGGAAGCAGCGACTTGGTGAACGCCGATGCCTCCGGTCCGAAGCACTCGACCGGCGAGTTCGGCTTCACCGTCTCGGGCGTGTCGATGCCGATCAGGCGCATGTGCTCGGACGTGCCGTCGATCGACACCACCACCGTGTCACCGTCGACGACGCGTTCGACAAGGGCGTTGGCCTCGAGCATCGTCGGGTCGGAGGCGGGGGCCGCGGTCGAATCACCGTTTCCGCAGGCGGTCATGAGCGAGACCGCGACGCACAGGATCAAGCTGCGCATTCGTGCTGTTCTATCGGCTGTTCACTCCGGCGGCGACGGTGACAGAGATGTCGGGCGGGTCACAGGCGTTCGATGAT
>VFMC01000210.1:0-5898 GCA_006515795.1 Acidimicrobiaceae bacterium
CACCATGGCCACCATCGACAACACGTTGAGGACCAGAACGACGTACAGGATGAGATCACGCACGGTTCGCAAGCCTACCGGGTAGGGATCAGTGGACCGCGTCGGCCAGCGACACCGGCACGCTCTCGGCGTAGTGGCACGCCACCGGATGACCTTGGCCGCGATCGATCAACGCCGGCTCCTCCTCGGCACACAGATCGCGAGCGATCGGACACCTGGTGCGGAACCGGCAACCGCTTGGCGGGTTGATCGGGCTGGGCACGTCGCCCTCGAGCACCACCCGCCGACGCGTGCGCTCGAGCACCGGGTCGGGTTCTGGCACCGCCGACAGCAGCGCTTGCGTGTACGGGTGCGCCGGTGCCGTGTACAGCCGCTCTGCCGGAGCGACTTCCATCAACTTGCCGAGATACATCACGGCCACGTTGTCGCTGATGTGGCGCACGACGCTGAGGTCGTGGGCGATGAACAGGTAGCTCAACCCGAGCTTCGCCTGCAGGTCTTGCAGCAGGTTCACCACACCGGCCTGGATGCTCACGTCGAGCGCCGAGACCGGTTCGTCGAGCACGATGAACGCCGGGTTCAGGGCGAGCGCCCTGGCGATGCCGATTCTCTGGCGCTGACCTCCGGAGAACTCGTGAGGGAACCGGCGGGCATGGTCGGGGGCGAGGCCGACGAGCTCGAGCAGCTCGGCGACGCGCTCGTCAGCTCGGCGATGGCCGACCCGACCGTGAGCCTGGGGTCGAGCGAGGCCTGAGGATCTTGGAACACGATCTGCATCTGCCGGCGCAGCTCACGAAGCCGCGAACGGTCGAGACCGACGATCTCCTGACCCTCGAACCGCACAGAGCCGGATGTCGGCTCGATCAGGCGCAGCAGGCACCGACCGACGGTGGTCTTGCCGCTGCCGCTCTCGCCGACGAGGCCGAGCGTCTCTCCCTTGGCGATCGAGAACGAGACGCTGGACACGGCTTGCACGGCCGACTTCACCGAGCGCAGGCCGACCGACGACTTGACGGTGAACGTCTTGGTCAGCTCCTTCACCTCGAGCAGTGGCTGGCTCACGCTCATTGCGCTACCCCCAGCTCGATCTCAGCCGATCGGATGCAGGCCGACAACGACGGCCCCTGCGGATGCAACTCGGGTATCACCTGATCGCAGGTGGGCTTGGCGTAGACGCACCTCGGGCTGAAGCCACAGCCCGGTGGGGGGCGCAACATGTTGGGAGGCGACCCGGGGATCGGCAACAGGCGGGATTGGCCGAGCCGCGGGATCGAATGCAGCAAGCCTTGCGAGTACGGATGAGTCGGTTGGGCGAACAACGCGTTCACGTCGGCGCGCTCGACCACCCGACCGGCGTACATCACCTGCACCCGGTCGGCCACGCGGGCGATCACGCCGAGGTCGTGGGTGATCATGACCACCGCGGTGTTCATCTCGGCACGGATCCTGTTGATCACCTCGAGGATCTGGGCCTGCACAGTGACATCGAGTGCCGTGGTGGGTTCGTCGGCGATCAGCACGTCGGGGTCGTTGGCGATGGCCATCGCGATCATCACGCGCTGGCGCATGCCACCGGAGAACTCGTGCGGGTACTGCCTTGCGCGAGTCTTCGGTTGCGGGATCCCCACGGTGTCGAGCAGTTCGACGGCGCGATCCATCGCGGCCTTCTTCGAGATGTCCTGGTGCGCTTGGATCATCTCGATGATCTGGTCGCCGATGCGATACACCGGGTTGAGCGCCGAGAGCGGATCTTGGAAGATCATCGCCACCCGCTTGCCGCGCACGGCGCGCATCACCTTGGTGGACGCACCGACCATCTCAGTGTCGCCGACGCGAGCGGAGCCGGTGATCCTCGCAGTGCTCGGGAGCAGCCCGAGCATGCCGAGGAAGGTGACCGACTTGCCCGATCCGCTCTCGCCGACGATGCCGACCATCTCGCCGGGCGCAACCTGCAGATCGACGCCGCGCACTGCCTGCACCACTCCGCTCGGCGTCTTGAACTCGACTCGAAGTTGATCGAGTGACAACACTGGCAGCGCCATCGGTCAGTTCCCCGCGTCGAGCTTCGGGTCGAGCGCATCGCGCAGACCGTCACCGATGAAGTTGATGCCGATCGCCAGCACGACCAGAGCACCGCACGGGAACGCGACGAGCCACCAGTTGCCCTGCTTGGCGCCTTCCTTGGACAGCTCGATGAGCTTGCCCAGCGACGTACCGCCCGAACCGGGTTGCGGGCCGAGCCCGAAGAACGCCAGCGTCGATTCGCCGACGATCGCGCCGATGACCGAGATGGTGAGGGCGACGAGGATCGGGCCGATCGAGTTGGGCAGCAGGTGCGACACCACGATGCGCAGGTTCGATCCGCCAACCGCTCGGGCTGCCTCGATGAACTCGCGTTCCTTGAGCACGAGCACCTGGCTGCGCACCAGGCGGGCCACACCCATCCAACCGAAGATGGCGAAGAGCCAGATGATGAACCGGATCGAAGTCTGCGGTCCGAGCACCGGTTCGAGCCAGGAGATGTTGCCGAGGAACTGGCGCATGATGATGACCACGACGAGGAAGGGGAACGCCAGGAAGATGTCGGTGACGCGCATCATGATGTCGTCGAACTTGCCGCCGCGGAGGCCGGCCAATGCGCCGGCGGCGGTGCCGAAGACCACCGACAGCAGAGCAGATGCCACGCCGATGAACATCGACGTGCGAATGCCCCAGATCAATCGGCTGTAGATGTCGCGGCCGATGTCGTCGGTGCCGAACCAGGCGAGCTTGCTGGGTGGGAGGAAGACGTTGTTGCCTTCGCTGATGTGGAGCACCTGTTCGTTCACGCCGTAGCGCGCCGTGAAAGGAGCAAGGATCACGATGATCGACAGGATCGCCATGACGACCGTGGAGATCGCCGCGCCACGGTGGTGCCAGTAGCGATTCCAGGCCATCTTCCGCGGCGAGAGGGTGTCGACGAGGCCTTGCTGAGCGTCGATCGACGGTGCAGTTGTGCTACTCAAGTCGAATCCTCGGGTCGAGATAGGCGTATGCCAGGTCGGCGATCAGGTTGAACATGAGCACCGACGTGACGATGATCACCAGATAGGGCATCATCTGCGGGAAGTCGCCGTTGGTAGAGGCTCTGATGAAGAACACACCCATGCCCGGGTAGTTGAAGATGTTCTCGGTGATGATCAGCCCGCCGAGAAGCGCCCCGATGTCGATGGCCAGCACGGTGACCACCGGGATGAGCGCGTTGCGCACACCGTGGCGACGCAGCACTGCGCCTTCGGAGATGCCTTTGGCGCGGGCCGTGCGCAAGTAGTCGGCCGACGACACGTCGAGCAGCGAGGCGCGCATGTACCGGCTGTAGGCCGAGATGGTCTGGATGGCGACCACGGTGACCGGCAGAGTCAGGTGCTTCAACATCAGCATCAGGTCGAATCCCTCGTGGCCCGGGGGATACACCCCGACGGGCGGCAGCCAGCCGAGCTGCACTGCGAACACCAACTGCAACACCACACCAGACACGAACGGCGGGATCGAGCCGAGGAAGAACGCCGCGGTGTTGACCGTGGTGTCGAACCAACCGCCAGGATGCCGCGCCGCGAGCACGCCGAGCGACAAGCCGACGGAGATGCCGACAACGGAGGCGATGCCAGCCAGCCGGAGGGTGTTGAAGATCGCGTAGCGCAGCGGGGGCCACACCTCGGCCCTGCCCTTGATGCTCCGCGACCACTGCTCGGGACCCTGCACGAACCGCCACAGCCACTCCTTGTAGCCGCGCAGGTAGCCGCCGAATCCGTCGTACAGCCCGTTGACCTCCCGGTACTGCTGCATCTTGGCCTTGGAGGCTCGCGGGTTGGCTCGCTTGTACGACGCCACCGGATCCCAGCCGATGCGCACCGCGCAGTACACGAGGAAGGTCACGAACACGATCGTCGGCAGCAACCACAAAGCTCGACGAACGATGAACCTGAGCAACGCACACCCCCTCTACAAAACGAAACTGCTCTACAACAATGAAGCTTCTCTACAAAAAGGAAACTGGGGCCGGCCCCAAGGCCGGCCCCAGTGTCTCACAACTCTTGCTAGGTCGCGATCAGAGGATCTCGACGACCGGCTCGCTGGCCATCATCTCGTCGAGGACGTACGTCTGGTCGGCGGTGGTGTTGAACGGCCCGGGCGAAACCGGGAAGGCAGCCATCCACACGAACCACGACGAGTTGGCGCACTCGGTGATCGGGTTCTGGCAGCCGGCCGTGGGGCGATCTCGCCGTTGGTGTTGCCGACCCGGTCGGTGCGGTAGGCGCCGATGTTCGGGAACTGCAGCGTCGGCAGCATGAGGAAGTCGTCACGCATCGCCTGCAAGACGCTCTTCACCAACTCGGTGCGGGCGTCTTCGTCGACCTCCACGTCGGCATCGATGAGCGCCTGCGTGGCAGCCTCGTTGCACCAACCCTGCTGGTTCTGACCCTGGAAGTCGTTCTCCTCCGAAGGGATCTGATCGCAGCCCCAGCTACGCATGTACGAGGGGTCGGGGATGACGGTGTTGATGAACATCGCCAGGTCGTAGTCGAGTGACGGGAGCCGCGTCTCGAACACGCACGGGAGTGCCTCGCAGTTGTCGGCATGAACCTTGAAGCCGGCCTCGGCCATCAGCGGGATCATGAACTCCTGGGTGCTCTCACGACGGGTGTTGCCGGTGTTGACCATCCAGCGAACGTCGGGGACCTCGCCATCGGGGTTCACCCAGAAGCCGTCGGCGCCCTTCGTCCAGCCTGCCTCCTCGAGCAGCGCAACCGCGCCGTCGGGGTCGTAGGCATCGGCGAACACGTCGTCGCAGTACGGACCGGGAGCGATCGGGCCACAGTCGAGCAGCGGGAGCCCTTGGGCGAACGGTGCGTAGATCTGCTGGTACAGCGCCTCACGGTCGATCGACATCGCGAACGCCTTGCGGTAGACCTCGTCGCTGAACGGCCCGCCGAGGGCGGGATCCTGCTGGAAGTACAGACCCTCGAAGCCACCACCGGGGGCGGCGTCGAACTTCACGTTCGGGTCGGCCAGTTCCTGGTCGATGCCGGTGTACGCCTGCGGGAAGATGAAGTCGACGGTGCCGGCCTTCAACAGCGTCGGGCCGTCTTCGGCCAGAACGATGACGACCTTCTCGGCGGTCGGTACGTGCTCACCCAGGTAACCAGGGTTCGGCACCATCACGATCTGCTCGTTGGTCCACGAGTCGATGATCCATTCGCGACCGGAGTAGGAGATGCCTTCGTCGAACGCCTCGGAGACGTCGCTGCAATCGTCGACGGCGGCTGCCTTGATCAGCGAGTTGCTGAAGACGTTCTTGTACGGCGCGTAGGTGGACGCCCACTCGACGATGACCTGCTGGTCGCTCTCGCCGGCGGTGATCGACAGGATCTGGTCGTAGCCGGTGGTGCTCAGCGAGCCCGGCGTGTTCATGATCGCGTCGAGCGTGCACTGGAAGTCGGCGACGCCGATCGGCGAGCCGTCTTCCCACACCGCGGTTTCGGCGATGTCGTACGTGATGCGCATGGCTGCACCAGATTCCGGCGGCTCGGTGTCCCCCGTCGTGGTGCCTGGCGGCTCGGTGTCGGCCGTCGTGGTGCCTGGCGCGTCGGTGCCTCCGGTCGTGGTGGCCGGCGCGGTATCTGTCGTGGGCTCGTCGTCGCCGCATGCTGCAGCAATGAACGAGAGACTCACGGCAAGTGCAGCGAACTTGGCGCTGCGCCTCGTGGTGCTCACGTGGTGTCCTCCTGATGGTGGTTCGGAGGGAGGTTGTCGAACTCGTCGGGAAGACCGTCGGGCGAGCCGCCGTTCTGTCCGATGTCATTCCCTCACGCCGTCCTCCCCGATCGGCGTGAGCGCCCGCACGATAGCACCCAAGAT
>VFMC01000210.1:5906-10161 GCA_006515795.1 Acidimicrobiaceae bacterium
AAGATTCCCCGCGGGTAGACAACGTGTTTCAGGCTTACAAAAAGTTGGCGCGGTTGTTCCACGCCAGATCCCGCGGATAAGAGGCTCAGGCCCCGAGCTTGGCAATGCGAGCGAACTCGTCGGGATCGAGGCTCGCCCCGCCGACCAGGGCGCCGTCGACATCGGGTTGCGCGATCAGCTCGGCAATCGTGCCGGCCTTCACCGAGCCGCCGTACTGCACACGAATCGATGCTGCGGCATCGGCGCCGGCCAGGCCGGCGACCGCGTGGCGGATCGCCGCGCACATGTGCTGGGCATCGTCGGAGGTGGCGGTCCGGCCGGTGCCGATCGCCCAGATCGGCTCGTAGGCGATGACCATCGAGGCGACCTGCTCGGGCTTGCGCCCGGCCAGCCCGGCACGAACCTGGCCGAGAACCTTGGCCTCGGTCTGGCCCGACTCCCGTTCGGAGAGGGTCTCGCCGCAGCACATGATCGGCGTCATGCCGTGGCGCAGGATGGCGGCAACCTTGTTGGCCACCATCTGGTCGGTCTCACCGAACAACTCGCGCCGCTCGCTGTGCCCGCAGATGACGTACTTGACGCCGAGCTTGGACAGGAACGACGGCGAGACCTCGCCGGTGAACGCGCCCTTGTCGTCCCAGTGGCAGTGCTGGGCGCCGAGGATGAACTGCAGCCTGTCGGCATCGATCACGGTCTGCACGCTGCGGATGTCGGTGAACGGCGGATGGATGCTCACGTCGGCCCGGTCGAAATCTTCCTTGCCGACGAGGTAGGCCAGCTTCTGCACGCACTGGATGGCCTCGAAGTGGTTGTGGTTCATCTTCCAGTTGCCAGAGATGAGTGGCTTACGCATTCGGGGCTCCTCGCAGTGCGGCCAACCCGGGCAGGTCGCCGAGCTCGAGCAACTCGAGCGAAGCACCACCACCGGTAGAAACGTGATCGATCTCGTCGTCGAGGCGGAACTGGGCCAGCGCGGCGGCTGAATCGCCTCCGCCGACCACCGTGAAGGCCTTCGTGTCGGCCATCGCCTGCGCCACGGTGCGCGTGCCGGCGGCGAAGCGATCGTCTTCGAACATGCCCATCGGACCGTTCCAGAAGACGGTGCGAGCATCCATGACGATGTCGCTGAACGCGGCGGCCGAGCCGGGACCGATGTCGAAGCCCTTTGCCCCATCGGGAAGGCGTGTGCCGTAGGTGGCGAAGTTGCCGCCGGCGTCGAGACCGACGATGTCCTCGGGCAGGTGGATCGGCTTGCCCCGCGCTGCAGAGGTGGCCAGCAGCCGGGCGCACGTGTCGACCTGATCTGGTTCCCAGAGCGAGGCGCCGATCGGCTTGCCCTGCGCGGCGAGGAACGTGAAGCACATCGCGCCCCCGATGACGAGCGCGTCGACCACGTTCAGCAGCGATTCGACGACACCGAGCTTGTCGGAGATCTTCGAACCGCCGAGCACGGCCACGAACGGGCGCTTCGGGTGCTCACGCAGCCCGAGGAGCACCTCCACTTCTTTCTGCAGCAACAGACCCATGGCTGACGGCAGGACCCGCGGTGGACCGACGATGGAGGCGTGAGCGCGGTGGCAAGCGCCGAACGCGTCGTCGACGTAGGCGTCGATGCCGTCGATCAACGACGCCGCGAACGCGGGGTCGTTGCCTTCCTCACCCGGATCGAAGCGCAGGTTCTCGAGCAGCTCGACCCCCGGAGCGAGCTCGGCCAGGCGGGCCCTGACCGGATCCATCGAGTACCTGGCGTCGGGTCGGCCCTTCGGCCTGCCGAGATGCGAGGCGGTGATCACCGTGGCACCTCGCGACGTGAGCCACTGGATCGTTGGCAGCGCGGCGCGGATTCGAAAGTCGTCGGTGATGACGCCATCGTCCATCGGCACGTTGAAGTCGGTGCGAACGAGTACCCGCTTGCCGGCAACATCGCCGAGATCGTCGAGCGTCGGGATCACCGCTTGCGCTTCGTGACGCGCGTGGGCACCTTGGACCCGACGTAGAGGGCGGTGTCGACGAGGCGGTTCGAGTAGCCCCATTCGTTGTCGTACCACGACAGCACCTTCACCATCTTGCCCATGCTCATCGTGAGGCCGGCGTCGAAGATGCTGCTGTGCGGGTCGCCCTGGATGTCGCTGGAGACGATCGGGTCCTCGGTGTAGCGCAGAATGCCCTTCAAGGGCCCTGACGCTGCAGCCTTCTTGTACGCGGCGTTGATCTGGGCGACCGTGGCCGCCGTCTTGAGGTTGGCGGTGAAGTCGACGATCGATCCCGTGGGAACGGGCACGCGCAGCGACGTGCCGTCGAGCTTGCCCTTCATGCTCGCCAGCACCAGGCTGGTGGCTCGGGCCGCGCCGGTGCTCGTGGGCACGATGTTGATGGCTGCGCCGCGTGCCCGGCGAAGATCGCTGTGGGGGCCATCGACGAGCTGCTGGTCGCCGGTGTAGGCGTGCACGGTCTGCATGAGGCCCTGCTCGACGCCGAAGGCGTCGTCGAGCACCTTCACGAGCGGCACGAAGCAGTTGGTGGTGCAGCTCGCGTTGGAGATGACCTTCTGGGTCTTGAAGTCGAAGTCCTTGTGGTTCACGCCGTACACGAACGTGGCGTCGGCGCCGTCGCACGGCGCCGACACGATCACCAGCGGCGCGCCGCCCTCGAGGTGGTACGCGGCGGTGTTGCGCTTGGTGAAGAACCCGGTGGATTCGATGACGAGATCGACGCCGAGGTCGCCCCACGGAAGGTTCTTCGGATCGCGCTCGCTGAGCACGCGCAGTTCGTCGCCGTCGACGCTGATGCCGGTCTTGGTGGCCTTGATCGTGTTCGGGAGCTGTCCGAGCACCGAGTCGTACTTCAACAGGTGGGCCATCGTCTCGAGCGAACCGAGGTCGTTCACCGCCACGAAGTCGATGTCGGCGCCGCGTTGCTTCGCGGCCCGGAAGAAGTTGCGACCGATGCGACCGAAACCGTTGATACCCACACGAACCGTCATGACGGCATGCCCTTTCGAGAGACGAATCAAGAGACGAAAAACCGCAGTGAGGTTACCCGGACGGTCGTGCGTCTGGATCGTCAGTGATTCAGATCGCGGTGCGTTATGCGCGGGCGATGCCCCTTCGAACGCATCCAACCGGCGATCTCCTCGCTCAGGGCGACAGAGCGATGGTGCCCACCGGTGCAGCCGATCGCCACCGACAGGTAGCTCTTGCCTTCGGCCGCATAGGCCGGTAGCAGCAGTTCGAGCAGGTGTTCGAAGCGCTGCAGGAACTCACCCGTCGCCGGCTGGTCGAGCACGTAGCGGCGAACCGGCTCGTCGAGCCCGGTGAGCGGGCGCAAGTCGTCGATCCAGTGCGGGTTCGGGAGGAACCGCACATCCATCACGACGTCGACGTCGAGCGGCAGGCCGTGCTTGAAACCGAACGACGTGACCGCGATCTGCATCGGCGACGTGCCCGGGTCGGGGCCGAACTTGTCGACGATGAGCGCCTTCAGCTGATGCACGTTCAGCACCGATGTGTCGATCACGAGATCGGCGACGGCCCTTACGGGTTCGAGCAACATCCGCTCACGATCGATGGTGTCGGCCATGCCGGTGGTGCCGTCGTCGAGTGGATGCTTCCTCCGCGAGCTGCCATAGCGCTTCACCACCTCGGCGGTCGTTGCATCGAGGAACACAACGCGCGCCCGGTGATCGGCGCGGAGTCGATGGATCGCGGCGAGGACTGCCTCCGGGTGCGCTGTCGGGCCGACCACCAAGCCGAGCTTGGAGAACGAACCCGGCCCACTGCCGAGCTCGACGATCTTGTCGAGCAGTTCGATCGGCAGGTTGTCGACAACGAACCAGCCGAGGTCTTCGAGCTCATCGGCAGCCTGGGATCGCCCGGCACCGGAAAGGCCAGTGATGACGAGGACGTCGGTCACGAAGGCAATGGTACGTGCTGCTTGCGCGTCCGAAGGTACAACAGGCGCGGAATTGTCGATGCCTGCTGATACTCCTCGGCCTTGGCGAGGAAGCCGTGCGGGGGTGCCGGCTCCGCCATCCGCTCCAGCAACAGGTTGTTGTCGGCAAGCGCATTCACGTAGCGGCTGAGCGGGCGGTGGATGAACGGGATGAACACGTTCTTCTCCACCTCCTCGATGGTCTCGTCCTCCACGAGGTAGGGACCGATCCGCCAGTACTGCTCGGGGGGGTCGAGGAACTGATCGTCGATCCACCCGCTGTTGGGGGTCTGCAGCAAGGGGTGGTTGAGGAAGAAGCAGAAGC
>VFMC01000211.1 GCA_006515795.1 Acidimicrobiaceae bacterium
CGGAGGCGGGCTCGTCCATCAACAGCACCCTCGGGCCGCGCAGCATCAAGCACGCCAGCATGAGCTTGCGCCGCTCGAGGGTCTCGAGTGAGCCGGCCAGCATCGAATCCGTCGCGTGCAGGTGGACGAGGTCGCGGGCCCAATCGACGCGGAGGTGGTGCGGACGGGGACGGACGGCGCGGCGGGCCGCTTCGAGTGTTTCGCCAACGGTGAGCGAGTACGGCACGATCGGCCTTTGGTACGTGCGGCCGAGCCCGCGACGGGCACGGACGTGCGATGGAAGCCGACCGACGTCGTGACCGGCCAGCCGCACCTGGCCGGCGTGCCGGCGCTGCCTTCCACTGAGGACTTCGAACAAGCTCGTCTTGCCGGCGCCATTCGGCCCGGCGATGCCGAGAACCTGCCCCGGCCGTATGTCGAGCGAGACGCCGTCGAGGATCTGGCGGCCTCCCAGTCGGAGCCCGATGTCGACGCAGGCCAGGATCGATCCGTTCTGCGCCGGCATCGATGACGCGATCGTCAGTCCATCCACGGGGCAGGGGTGAAGCTGGTCTCGGCGAGCTCCTTCGGGAGGATGATCTTGTGCTCGCCGCCCTGCACCTGCACGATCAGGTGAGCTTGGCCCTGCTCGAGGTCGGCGACCTGCGATGGGAAGACCAGGCCCGACTGGGTGTCGTTGTTGAAGTCGTAGTACCCGTTGACCCCGCGGTACGGCGTGGAACGGAGGGCGGCCACGACGGCCGCGAAGTCGCTCGGATCGGTTGTCTGCCACGCTTGGGCGAGCATCTTCACCATGTCGTACCCGCCACCGGTGTAGACGAGACCCATTGTGCCCGGATACGTCGCCTTGTACTTGTCGCGGAACGCCTGGCCCTGCTCGTCGGCGTACACGCCGTAGATGGTGCCCCAGATGAACCCGTCGGCCGCGGGCCCCGCAAGATCGAGGAACTCGGGCTGCGATGGGCCGTACTGGAGGTAGACGAGCTGACCATCCACCGGGTTCGCCGAGTACTGCTGCGCGAACGCGGCGAGCTCGGCTGCGAGCCAGTGGTCGATCATCACGAAGCCCGCGCCGCTGTCGTGGATCTCCTGCAGCACCGGCCCCCAGTCCTGGATACCGGCCTGGATGTCGGTCACCTTGGCCAGCTCCCAGGCGCCGCCCGAGGCTTCGATCGCCGCCTGCGTGGCCTCCGAGATGATCTGCGTGTAGGCGATCTCACCCTGGACGATGTGGATCTTGTTGTTCAGCGGCTCCCAGCCGGGGGCTTTGATCTGTTCGAGATACGGGATCAACCCAGAGCCGTAGACCGTCTCGGGCCCATCGACGTGGAAGACGTTGGCGTACTTCGCCGGGTCGCTCTGGTACAGCGCGATGGCACCGCTCGAGGTGTTCCCGTTCAGGTACGGAGCGCCGTATGCAGCTGCGGCGTCCATGGCAGGTGTCGGGATGAGCACGAACGGCGAGGCGATGGCGCTGACCCCTGCGTCGGTGAGCGCCTGGAAGGCGGCCGTCGTGCCCTCTGGGGTGAGCACGTCGGTGTCGATGATCTTCAGCTCCAGCGGTCTGCCCTGCGCCCCGCCGGCCGCGTTGATCTCGTCGACCGCCAGGCGGGCGCCGTTCTCGAAGTCCTTGTGGTCGGCGACACCGGCTGGGCCGCTCTGCGCCAGCGGAAGGCCGATGACGATCGGCTCGCCCGTAGCGGTCGATTCCTCGCTCGCCGGCTCATCGGGTGCAGCAGTCTGGATCGTCACCCCCACATGCCGAGATCACCAACGCACACATCCCGACCAACGCTCCGAACGATCGCTTCATGACCAGGCCCCCCTGTCGACTACGAGAAGGTCAGTCAAGGCGCGAGCGCGTCGCGGCTCAATACGCATTTCTACGTAAATCAGTAGAACGGCAGGTACTCGGTGAGCTCCCAGTCGGTTATCGACTCCACCGACCACTCGGCGCCGGTGGCTTCGTAGCGGGCCAGCTCGTCTCGGCGCAGGGTGAGGAAGCAGCGCACGAGATCGGCTCCCATCGCCTCGCACAGCACCGCGTCGGCGGCGAACGCTTCGAGTGCCTCGCCGAGATCGTGCGGCGTGTGCCGATCGGTGTTGGGTTCGGCATCGCCGTCGCCGACCTGAGGTGCGCCGCAGTCGCGACCGTCGACCACGCCGAGCAGCGCGGCGTTCAACATCACGGCCGCGGCCAGGTACGGATTAGCGCTGCCACACGGCATCCGGTTCTCGATCCGAGTGGCGATCCCACGCTCGCACGGCACGCGGAACGTGCTGCAGCGGTTGTCGAGCCCCCAGTTGGCCCAGTACCCGGCGATGATGCCGGGGATGAGCCGCTTGTAGCTGTTGACGAGCGGCGCCGACATCGCCGCGAGGCCCTCATGATGGGCGATCAGCCCGCCCAGGCACTGCCGGGCAAGGCTCGAGATGCCGTGCTCGGCGGATGGATCGTCGAAGACGTTCTGGCCTCCGCCAACCGGGTTGAGCGAGAAGTTGATGTGCAGTCCGCTGCCGACGTACTCGGCAACCGGGCGTCCCATGTACGTGATCCAGTAACCCTTGCGCGCCGCGATCTCGCGGGTCATCTCCTTGCAGATGAACGCCCGGTCGGCGGAGTCGAGCGCGGGGCCGTACTTCATGTTCAGCTCCATCTGGCCGGGGTGGAACTCGCCCATGATCCCTTCGAGGTCGAGACCGCTCTCCTCGGCGGCGTCGAACAACTCGAACATGAGGCCGGTGTTGTCGCCACCAAGGCCGACGCCGTAGACGCGGTGCGACGGGATCGTCAACGGGGCGTACCCGCCCGGCGCCTCTCGGTCGGGCTGCATCACGTAGAACTCCATCTCGTAGCCGAGCATCGGCTCGTAGCCGAGTGCGCGCCAGGCGTCGACGGCGCGCTTCAGCGCGTTGCGCGGACCGAGCGCCAGCGGCGCGCCGTCGAACTCGAGGTCGGCGATCACCACGTCGGTGTCGACCTCCCACCCCGGCCGACGGGTCTCGAGCAACGGCACGGTGGCGAGGTCGGGAAAGCCGACGTCGGCCGCGTAGCCGTGCACCGGAAGGATCTCGCGGTTGATGCCCATCGTGAGCGTCGTGACGGCGTGATGCCCGTGTTCGTGCAGCCTCCGCTCGGGAACGTAACGGCCGTGGGACAGCCCGTTGAGATCGCTCCACATCACTCGCACGCGTCGATTCGCCATGGCGTCGAAAGGTAGCAGTCAGCCGCGGACGAGCTCGTCGATGAAGTAGCGGAACAGAACGTGGTCGCCTTCGGCGGCGATCTTCTCGGGGTGCCATTGCACGGCCAGCACGCGGGCCGCGGCGTCGTCGGGCTCGATTGCCTCGACGGTACCGTCGGGCGCCCACGCGACGGGGTGGAAACCTGGCGCGACCGTCTCGATCGACTGGTGGTGGATGCTGTTGACCACCCGATCGTGCCGGCCGTAGGCCGTTGCCAGCCGCGAGCCCTCGGCCATCGTGATCGGATGGCGCTCGCTCATCACGTCGGCGGGCACGTCGCTGATCGGTCCGTGGATGCCGCCGTCGGAGGTGGAGTCCTGGTGCAGCGTTCCGCCCATCGCGACGTTGAGCGCCTGGTAGCCGCGGCAGATCGCGAACAGGGGAATGCCGAGCTCGATCGCCGCTGAGGCGAAGGCGAGGTCGCTCTCGTCGGCCGAGTCGACGACGCCTTTCGACTTGCCCTCGTCGGGCCTGCCGTACCGCTTGGGGTGGATGTCGTCGCCGCCCACCATCACGAGTCCGTCGAACCCCTCGAGCACCCGTGCTGCGTCCTCGGCCCGGTGATGGGGCAGCAGCAGCGGCAGCCCGCCGGCATCGAGCACGGCCTGGGGGTACTCGGTGCCGAGGGTGTAGAGATCGGTTCGCTCGGACACGAACGTCGGCATCACCCTGCGCCAGGTGCTCATCGCGATGCGTGGCTTGCTCACAACGCCCAGGTTAGATGCCTAGCGCGGCCTTCCTGGCTGTCCGGCGGGCTACCAGCCGACGTCGAGGCGTAGCGGGCCGCGGAACTCGAAGCCGCGGATGTCCACCTTGCCGGCGAGGTCGAGGCCGGGCAATCGATCGAGCAGGTGCTGCACCGCGACCCGAACCGTGCTGCGGCCGAGCCAGGCCCCCAGGCACACGTGCGCCCCCGCGGCGAACGCCAGGTGTGGGCCCTCCTTGCGGTGGATGTCGAATCGATCGGGGTCGGTCCACCGGCGTTCGTCGCGATTCGCCGAGCTGAGCACGGCGGCTACGAGCGCTCCGCTCGGGATCGTCGTTCCGGCCAGCTCGGTGTCGCTGGTGGTCTGACGGGTCGATGTGGCGACGGGGGAGATCCAGCGGAACAGCTCCTCGCAGGCCGAGCGCCACATGCCCTCGTCGGCCCGACAGGCCCGCAGTGCCTCGGGGTGGGTGAGGAGTGCCCACGTGACGAGGGCGATGCCGTCGCGCGGCTCGTTGATGCCGCCGGACATGCACAACCTGACGTTGTTCACGATCTCGTCAGGGCTCAGGCCGGTGTGGGCGAGGCGCGGTACGACGCCACCCCGGATCGACTCTCCCGACTCGGCATTGGCCATCGCGGCGATGCGGGCGGGCTCGGGATCGTTGGCGAAGTTGGCGAGCCCTGTGCACACCCCGCGGGTCCACTCGCCGATCTGCTGCCACGACACGTCGTGCCAGCCGAGCGCGTCCTGCAGGGCTCGGACGGCGATCGGTTCTGCGTAGCTCGTCATCAAGTCGGTGCCGGCCGGATCGAAGGCGTCGATGAGCTCGTCACAGATCTGCGGTAACCGGTCGGTCACCCAAGCGCCGGTCGCGCTGGGTGTGAACGTGGGTTGCAGCGCATCTTTCAGCCGTCGGTGCTCGGCTCCGTCGCTGCCGAGCATGTTCACCCCGAGCACCGAGTTCAGCCAGCTCGGCTCGGTTGCCGACGTGAACAGATCGGCACGCTGGTGCACGTACTCGACGTCGTCCCAGCGAGTGATCAGCCACAGCCCGAGCTCGGCGACGTATGCGACCGGCTCGTCGGCGCGCAAGCGGGCGAGCGCCGGGTAGGGGTCGTGTTCGAGCTCGGCGAGAGTGATCGTGCTGCCGATCGTCGTCATGCCCGGATCGTAGTGTTGGCAGCACGCTCGTTCGGCTTCGAAGGAGCTGCGATACGGTGGCCCGATGCGAGCCCTTATCGTGCAGCACGAACACGATGGTCCTGGCGCGCGGATGGCCGAGCATCTGCTCGATCGCGGTTTCGAGGTCGATGTCGTGCAGGTGATGAGCGCGGATTGCACCCACAGCGAGGTCGAGTTCCCAGATCCGACCGACTACGACGTGATCGTGCCGCTCGGGTCGGTTCACGGCGTGTACGACCACGACGCGATCGGATCGTGGGTGCATCGCGAGATCGAGATGCTGGCCACGGCGCACCACAACGACGTGCCGATTTTCGGCATCTGCTTCGGCGCGCAGGCGATCACCACCGCCCTCGGCGGATGGGTGGAGAAGTCGCCGCACTTCGAGATCGGCTGGTACCACTACGACAGCGATGTCCCGAGCGCGATCGCCCCCGGACCGTGGTTCACCTGGCACGGCGACCGGTGCTTCCTGCCCGAGGGTGTCACCGAGCTCGCCCGCACCGAGTTGTGCCCACAGGCGTTTCGCTCCGGTCGCACCGTGGGGGTGCAGTTCCATCCCGAGGTGGACCGCGACCTCGTGGCCGACTGGGTGGCGAAGTGCCCACCCGAGTACTTCGCGTCGCATGGGGTGTCGGCCGACGAGATCCTGGCCCAGTTCGACGAACATGGCGAGGTGGCCGCAGATCAGGCGACGAGGCTGTTCGACTGGTTCCTCGACGAGGTGGCTCGCTGACCCAGCGCCCCGATTCCGTTCCGTCGAGCGACACGTTGTCGATGGACATCGTGTCGCACGGTCGCACGACGTGTACGAGCGGGCGGTGCCCCACGCGGCATACGACCGCTTTCGCCGTGAGGCACCGGTGGCGTGGGTGAACGAGGGCGTGCACAACGGGCACGGCGGCGCCGGCTTCTGGTCGCTCACCCGGTGGGCCGACGTGGTGGAGGTGCACAAGGATTGGCGTACGTTCTCGAGCGAGATCGGCGGCACCGAGATCGAGGAGCTGGCCCCAGACGCGTTGATCGCCCGGCGGACGATGCTCGAGACCGACCCGCCGCGCCACACTCGGCTGCGCCAGCTGGTGAACCCTGCGTTCGCCAAGCAGACGATGGAGCGCCATGCCGCCACGGCCGAGCGGGTGGTGCGTTCGCTGCTCGCCGACGTCGTGGGCGGCGGTGAGTTCGACGTTGTCGAGCGGGTCGCCAGGGAGCTGCCGATCCGGATGCTGGTCGAGATCCTCGGCGTGCCTGTCGCCGATGCACCGCAGGTGTTCCACTGGGCGGACCGGATCGTGTACCACGCCGACCCCGAGTTCTCGGCGGCCGTCGTCGATCGCACCGACACCGATCCGTATCGGCTGCTGCCCTTCCGCAGTCCCGTCACCCTCGAGGTCTTCACCTACGTCGAGCGTCTGGCCGCGGTGCGACGTCGCGATCCCGCCGCCGATGTGATCACCGTGCTGGCCGACGCGGCCGTCGATGGCGTGCCGCTCACCGAGCGCGAGCGCGGCACCTTCCTGCTCCTTCTCCTCATCGCCGGCAACGAGACCACCCGGCACGCGCTCACCCAGGCGGTGGTCGCCTTCGCCCAGCACCCCGACCAGCTCGCTCGGCTGCGGGCAGACCCAGCGCTGATCGACACTGCCGTGGAGGAGGTGCTGCGGTGGTCGTGCCCGCAGGTGCACTTCCGGCGAACGGC
>VFMC01000663.1 GCA_006515795.1 Acidimicrobiaceae bacterium
GGTCGAGCCCTCGAGCCGAATCCCGAAGCCCTGCGCGCCGGTCGAGCGGCCGCGGATCGACGCGTTGCGCGTGATGACGACGCCCGCCGACGAGCCGCCGACGTTGATGCCGTGGCTGTTCGTCGCGCCCGCGCCCTCGACGATCGGGTTGTCGGCGATCATCGTGCCGGCCCCGCTCGAGAGCTCGATCGCGCGCGACGTGCCGCTCGCCGTGCCGCCGCGGATCGTGTTGTTCGTGATCGCCGGCGCCATCATCGACACGCGCACGCCGACGCTCGTCACCGTCGCGCCACCGGAGCCGCCCGTGATCGTGTTGCCGTCGACCACCGGCACCGCGCTCACCGCGCCCGGCGCCGTGAACAGGATCCCGTAGCTCGTCGGCCGGTTGCCGCCCGTGATTGCGTTGTTCGTGATCGTCGCGCCCTCCTGCACCGTCATCGCCGCAGTCGTCGTGCCGGACCCAGGCCCGCTGCTCGCGCTGCTGCCGAGCACCGTGAAGCCGTCGATCTGCGTCGCGTTCGTCAGCGCGTGGCCGAAGAAGACGCCGTTCGTGTTCTGCGCCTGGATCACCGTCTCGCAGAGCGGGTTGCCGCGCGTCCAGCCCGCGGAGTCGTGGTTACCGAGCAGCACGATACCCTCGGTCATGTTCACCGCCTCGTTGTACGTCGTGCGCGTGCACGTCCCGCCCGCCGACTGCGCCGCGACGCAGATCGTGCCCGGTGCGCCGGCCATCGACGTGATCGCCGCCGCGATCGAGCCCATCGGGCTCCCGGCGCTCATGCCCGTGCCGCTCCCGCCGAGCCGCACGTACCGATCGCAGCCGCACGGATCGTCGACGACGCCATTGCAGTCGTCGTCGATCCCGTTGCACGTCTCCGTCCCCGGCGTCCCGGGCGTACACGTCGTCGGCATCCCTGCGGTGCACGCCGTCGCGGGCGTCACCGTGCACGCGCCCATGCCGCACGGCACGATCGCGATGCCGTCGTCGCTCGACCCGTTGCAGTCGTCGTCGACGCCGTTGCACGTCTCGACGCC
>VFMC01000664.1 GCA_006515795.1 Acidimicrobiaceae bacterium
CCGCGGGCGTCGGGCGCTGCGCCGCGGGCACGTTCACGTGCTCCGGGCTCGAGTTCGGAGAGTGGGGCGAGTGCACGGGCTCCGTGATCCCCGATCCCGAGGTGTGCAACGGGACCGACGACGACTGCGACGGCGAGACCGACGAGCGCTGGGCGGTCGGCAGCAACCGCTGCGGCTTCTGCGACGGCACCGAGGTGTGCGACGCGATGGACAACGACTGCGACGGAGCCGTCGACGAGCGCGTCGCGAACCGCTGCGGCGAGTGTGCGCCCGAGCCGACGGAGACGTGCAATGGCGCCGACGACGACTGCGACGGCATCGCCGACGACGGCGTCGTCAACGCGTGCGGCGAGTGCCCGCCGACGCCGTGCTTCGAGGAGACGTGGCCGATGCCGGCCGACTGCGGCGGCGCCGATCCGTACCGCGACTGTGACGGCGTCGAGGAGCACCCGGACTACCCGGGCAGCATCACGTTCGGCGAGGGCACGTTCGAGTCGCCGTTCATCTACATCGCGGTGACCGGGCGCAACCAGGTCGCGCAGCTCAACACCGACACGGGCGTCAAGATGTGGCAGCGCGAGTCGTACGGCACGTACCCGTCGCGCACCGCGGTCGCGTTCGATGGCAGCGTGTGGGTCGCCAACCGCGGCTTCGGCAACCCGTCCGACGTCGCGCAGAGCAACGTCGTGCACCTCGACCTCGACGGCAACCTCGTGTGCCGCGCGGACGTGCCCGGCATCGCGCGCGGTCTCGCGATCGACGCCGACGGCAACATCTGGGCGGGCACGTGGAACACGACGACGATCTACAAGATCGACGGGCGCACGGTCGACGCGACGGCGAGCCCGCCGCGCTGCCCGATCCTCGGGAGCTGGGATCTCGGCGTGAACATCTACGGGCTCGCCGTCGACGGCGCCGGGTACGTGTGGACGTCGTCGTCGCCGAATTCGATCCGTCTCGCGGTCGCCGATCCGGTCGGCGACCGTCGCGCGATCGGCAACCCATGGTTCTACGGTATCTCGCCGGCCGCGAGC
>VFMC01000212.1 GCA_006515795.1 Acidimicrobiaceae bacterium
GATGTTCCTGCTCGACACGAGCGTTCTCACCAGACTCAGCGCCCCACCCGTCCGCCGGCAAATCGAAGAACTCGACGGCCAAGGCTTGGCGCGCATGACCATGACCGATCTCGAGATCGGCTACGGAGAGCATCTCGCGGCCTACGTCGGCAACTGATCGAGCCGACGCGGAGGCGACTCCGGAGCGTCGCGCCAGACCAGGGCAAGCTCGGTGCGAGTCCGAACTCCGAGTTTTCGGTACACGTTGACGAGGTGATACTCGACGGTCTTCGGGTTGACGTACAGGCTGTCGGCGACGTCGCGGTTGCTCGCCCCGCCGGCAACGAGCCGGGCGACCTGCTCCTCGCGGCGCGTGAGTCGATCGGGGGCGATGAGCGGGGCGCCGATCGCACGCAACTCGGCGCGGGTCAGGTCAATCCACAACCGAGCCCCGAGCGATGCGAACAGATCGAGCGCAAGGGTGAGATGGCGGCGACCGTCGTCGACCATGCCGGCGCCGCGCAGTCGCGTCCCGAGGCACAGCTCGCGATCGAGATGCGTGAGTGCCTCCGCCAGCGCGTCCAACGCTTCGGGTTCGGGTGACAGCAGACTGTGACATCGCAATGCCGTAGCGAGCAGTTCGGGGCGATCCGCGCCGCTCACCTGCTCCGTCAGTTCGCCGGCGACCGCTCTTGCTTCCGGCTCGCGACCGGCACGCACGAGGCTCTCGACCAGATCGGGGTGAAGCTGCAGCAGGCCCGGCTCACACACCCCGCCGCCGCCGGCGATCGCGGCGGCCTTGGCGAGATGCTCGATCGCCTGATCGAATCGCTGACGGGCGAGCTCCAGATGCCCGACGCCTGCCTCGGCGAACGCCGTGGCGGCAAGGAGTCCCGATGCCCGGTCGCCGTCCAGGGCTCGGCGTGCGTGCTCGAGGCAGGCCGACCCATGACCTCGCGCTGCTTCGAAGCGCGCCAGTGTGCTGGCGGCGATGGCGCCGTCGACGGTTTGCCCGGTCTCCTCGTACAGCTGCGCCGCCTCGCTCGCTCCGGCCAGCGCCCGCTCCCAATGTCCCGTGCGGAAGTCCAGCTCCGCCTCGGGCAGCAGCGACTGTGGGAGGAACGAGTGGTAGCCGCCCTCGCGTTGGACGTGGACCGCCCACGTGACGAAATCGCGTGCCGCGTCATATTGCTCGAGCCAGATCAGCGGCCACGCGATTCCCAGCGTGTGGAGGTGGCCGCGTCGGCTGGCGATGCCCTCGTCAGCAGCAGCCAATGCCGTGGCAGTCGCACGCGGGTCGCCGGCCATCGTCTGTGTCATCGCCAGCGACGACAACTCCAGCACGTCGACCGCTCCTTCCATCTTGTAGACGTGTGACTTCGCGGCGAACAGCAGCAGGGTCCTCGCCCTTCGCCGATCGACGTCCGCCACTTCCTCGGCCGCCTGGGTCAGCCCACGCGACGCGACTTCGAAATCTCCGGCGCGCATCCGCAGGTCCGCATCGAGGAGCACCAGATCTGAGCGTTCGACGGGCCGATCGGCGATCAACGGCCGCGCCAGTTCGAGCAGGCGTGTTGCCATCGGGACGTCGCCGCCGCGGTTCGCTGCGCGGGCCGCCTTGGCATAGAGCGCCCCGCGACCGTCAGTCTCATCGGCGAGCTCAGCAGCGCGCGCGAGTGCGAGCGCGGCGGTGATGTCTGCGCCGCGCGCCAAGGCCCGCGTGCCGAGGTCGACCAGTGCAGCGCAGGCAGCGGAATCTGGAGGGACGACAGCGGCGCTGAGGTGCCACGCCCGACGATCGGGGTCGGTCTCGACATCGGCAAGCGTGGCGTGAGCGGCGCGGCGCGCGGTGGGCGTCGCCGTCTGGTAGGCCACCGAGCGCACCAACGGGTGGTGGAACTGCACGGTGTCGCCGACGATCGATATCAGGCCCTGCCGTTCGGCTGGTTCGAATACGGCGGCGTCCAGATCGCATCGAGCGAGGGCGGCGACCACCCGGTCGACCCGGCCGCGACCCTCGGCGGCGGCGATCAGCAGCGCCTGACGTGCGGTCTCGGGCAGCTCGTCGATCCGGCGCCGGAATGCGAGCACGGCCTCCGTCGACACATTGATGGGCGCCACGATCGGCGTCTGACCAGCCAGCTGCTGTGCCGACAGACCGTCGCACAGTTGTTGCAACGCCAGCGGGTTGCCGCCGGCGAGGCCGACCAATGTCTCCATCACCGATGCCGCCAACTTGCCGGAGGAGCGGACGTCGAGCAGCATTTCGGCGGCTTTAGCCGCCAGTGGTCCGACTTCGAGTGTGGGAAGCGCAGCGAGTGCCGGTGTCATCTCTTCGTCGCGGGCGGCCCCGACGAAAGCTACCCGCATCTGCGAGGCGCGGCGGGCGACGTACATCAACACCTCGCGCGAAGCGGTGTCGATCCATTGCAGGTCGTCTGCGACGACAAGGACGCAGCCGTCAGCGGCCAGTGTCCTGAGCAGTGTCGCCGTGGCAACCTCGACCGCGACCGGATCGATGGCGGCCGACGCCTCGACCCCAAGCGCGTTGCGCAGCGCCCGCGCCTGGGGAGCGGGAACACGATCGATGTGATCGAGCACCGGGTGCAACAGGTCGCCGAGGGCGGCGTACGGCAGGTCGGCTTCCCACTCGTGACCGCAGGCGTACAACGTCGTGGCTTCGGTCGCCGTGAGCAGCTCGTCGAGCAGGGCGGTCTTGCCGATCCCTAGGGCGCCGCGCACGATCACGCTTCCGCCGAGGCCATCGCGCGCCGCCGCCACGAGGCCCAGGAGCGTCGATCGTTCCCGGTCGCGGCCCAGGATCACGCCGCGATCGTATCCGACGCCCGACCCCCAGGGAATTCCCCAGTTTCCTGCCGATCGGCGTCTCCTCGGGTGACAGCGTCGAGGTCGATCCGTACTGTCGACGTCGAGGACGCGGTCAGCGTGGCGTCGAGCTTTGGGAGGACCTGTGAAGTTGGGACGTGCGTTGATTGCGACCCTGGTGGTTGCTTCGATCGGTGCCGCGTGCGGCTCCAGCGATGAGGATGCGGATGCCGCCGACGCAGCCGGCGACTCCTCCGAGTCAGCGGAATCGCCGGAGCCGGTGTCGTCGCAGCCGGCACCGGTCACCGCGGCCCAGAGTGGCGACGACGGCGCTGCTGCAGACCCTGGGACTGGAGACGCCGAGTTCGGCGACAACGGGGGATTGGCGTTCACGTTCAGCGGTGGCTACGACGCGAGTGGGAACTACGTATGGGTCCCCGTGGCTAGCGTCTTCACGTCGGGATGGTGGGCCATGAGCTTCACCCCGCCGAACTCCGAAAGCGCGGCGGTGTTCTCCCTCTTGCTCGACCCGGCCAACACCAATTTCAGCTTCGGGGACGGCGAGGTGACGATCTTCGGCTTCGCACCGCAGTGCTCGTTCAACATCGACCATCAGGACAGCAGCGGGGCGTCGGGCAGCCTCGACTGCACCGGCATCACGGCGATCACAGCGGCCGGGGAAGTCTCCGACGTCAACCTCAGCGCCACGTTCGACGCAACGCACTAGCCGACGAGCACCAGCCCGCCTCCCGTTCCGTTCCGTCAGTCCTCTTCCGTCCTCGATTCGGCGACCGTCCCTCCTCCATAGGAGCGACCAGTCCCCCACAGGTTGTGCGTCCATTCCCCCACACGCCACGTCGATTGTTGGCTGCTGTGGGTTGTCACTTCGTTCGAGCGGTAGTTCGTGCGTCGAGCAGGAGTCGCGCGAACTGGGTCCCGATCGCCGTCGAGTCGGTGCGGCCGGGGTCGACCACGGATGCCACGAGGGTGCCGTGCACCACGGCCAGTATGAGTTGCGCCATCGCAGTGGGCGACACCCATGACGGCAGCTGTCCGGCCGATAGCTGGGCGTCGATCTGCTCGGCCAGCACACGTGCCATGTCTCGATGCAGGGCCTGTAGGGCGGCGGCAATCGAAGGGTTGGTCGGCGATGCGGCGAGCACTTCGAGATAGGCGGACAGGTCGTCGCCGTGCTCGTCGAGGATCCGGTTGAGCAGAGCGACTGACTCGAGCATCTTGACGGTCGGCTCACCGTCGGAGCTGAGTGTGTTGACCACCGGAGCGAGCAGATCCCGTGCGGCCGCGATCATCGATTCGGTCACCAACTGCTCCTTCGAGCCGAAGTAGTACGTGATCGAGGCCAGGTTGGCATCAGCTGCCGACGCGATCGCCCGCGAGGTCAGAGCGCGAGCTCCTCCTGTGGTGAGCAGCTGTTGGGTGGCCTCGATCAGCCTGCTCCGCGTCCGCGCATCGGAATCTTCGGACGATCGACGCTGAACCTCGTTCATACGTACGTATGATATCGATGATGAGATATCCACGTGAGGTTCCTGAGGATCGGGATCGGCCTGGTGACTCAAGGGCGCGTCGTTGGAACATCGTCGCTGTGGCCATTGCGATGCTCACCGGATTCGGCGCGCTGCTACTACCTCTCGGAACGCGTTCGAGCACCGAGTCGAAGGGTGTGGAGAGGACCATGCGGGTGTCGCTGTTGTCGAACGAGGGCCCCAGTTTGCTGATCCTCGTGGCGATTCCCGCCCTACTTGTTGCGTTGCCTCTGATGCTGCGCGGTGCGGCCAGCTATCGGTCACGGGTGGTGATCGTGGTGTTGCTGGGCGTCCTCGTCATGCTTGGGGCCATGTCGATCGGTCTGTTCTTCGTCCCGACCCTGATCGCGATGATTCTGTCGATGTCGGCACAAGCAGCGACACGATCATCGCCGACATCGTCCTCGCACTGACGGAAAGACAACCGGCTCTTTCCGTGTCGTCATCCGTCCGAATTCCGTCCTCATCCGCAGAACAGACTCCCGCGCCCGGCGACGTAACGGCTCAGTTCCGCGTCTGAGGGAGCCTGCCGCCCGGTATCGGCGTGCTGAATTCTTGGCGGGCGATGACTCTCCAGGGGCTCGCCGGCAGCCTCCTGCCGTACCAGACGATGCAGTACGGCGATCCGTCGACGATCGGCCGTGCGTTGACGAAGCGCTGCGGATAGATGCCGTTGCCGATGGAGCCGCCCGAGGCAACTCGACCAGCCTTCGGTTTGATGGTCCACTCCGAGTGCGTGACCGCTCCATCGGGCTCGATGACCTCCAGGCGAATTTCTGCGACCTCATGGTCGCACTCGCTCCATAGGTCGAACTCGACCGTATCGGGTGCACCCTGGAACACCTGCGAGCGCCAGTGACGTCGGTGGTCGGGCGTGCGGAGAGCGCGGGCGACAGGCACGGCCCACAGGACGACGAGGGTGACGATCGGGGCGAGCAGCGTCACGATGAAGATGAGCAGGAGCTCGTCCGTGAGTGTGGTGAGGACGACCGCTGTGACACCCGCCAGCACCAGCGCGACTACATATCGAGCGACGCGATGCGGGATGGAATCGCATCGACTCGTCTCGGCGTCGCGGAGGATCTCGTCGGCCCGGTTCGTCGGGACTCTGCATCGGTGCATTCGGCTGGCTGTGACCAATCTGTGACCACGGACGTTGATACAGTACCCCTGAACAGGGGTGGTGGGGGGAATCGAACCCCAAATTTCGGTGTGGCTCGGTGTCGATCTGTGTTGCTTAGTGTCGGTGAGCTGCGACGATGCTGTTTGATCGTGGTGATCCGTGTCGTCCGTTGGTGATCTGTGGTGCGAACTTCGGTAGAAGATCGGTAGAAGCGGACACGTTCACCTCCAATCGTGACGGTTCATTCCTCATCGGTGCCTCTCGGTCCCCGGTGGGGAATGAAGCCTGTCTCGAGGGGGCGTTCTGATGCGCGGTTCGGTGGTGAAGAAGAACGACCGCTGGTACGTGGTGATCGAGGATCGCGATCCGGCGACGGGCAAGCGTAAGCGTCGGTGGCACTCGGGCTTTCGGACGAAGCGGGAAGCTCAGGCGGCATGCAACGAGCTGGCGGCGGCGATGCAACGCGGTGACTACTTGCAAGCCAACCGGCAGACGGTCGGCGAGTTCGTGGAGGAGTGGATGGCCACGATCGCGCCGACGGTGCGACCATCGACGCTGGACAAGTATCAGCGGGATCTTCGCACCCACGTCGTGCGTCATATCGGGTTCATGCAACTGTCGAAGTTGGATGGTCCGGCGCTGAACCGGCTGTGGGCGATGACGGTGCATCGAATGTTGCGTGACGCAGTGCGGTGGGGGAGGATCCCGAAGTCGCCAGCCGACATGGCGGACCCGCCGAAACGGTCAGCGACGCATCGACCCATCAAGGCATGGAAGACCGAGACACTTCGCGCCTTTCTGGAGGCGACGCGAAGTGACGAGCTGTCACCGCTTTGGATCCTCCTCGCAACAACCGGGCTGCGAAGAGGTGAGGCGCTTGGTTTGCGTTGGTCGGACATCGACCTCGACAACGGTCGTGCACACATCACTCAGACGATGATCGCGATCGGCTGGCAGGTCTATGTCGGCCAGCCGAAGACGCAAGCAGGGAGACGTCCTGTCGCGCTTGACCCGTTGACGGTCGACGTGTTGCGCCGGCACCTTGGGGCGTCAGCGCGAGCATCAACGCCGGGCGACGGTGCCGCGGCTCGGGGGCTCGTCTTCTGCGGGCCGGACGGTGAACCGTTGCATCCGGAGCGCGTGTATCAGGCGTTCAGGCGAACGCTGATCCGACACAAGATGCCAACGATTCCATTGCACGGGCTGCGTCACACCTGGGCCACGATCGCACTACAGGCCGGAGTTCACCCCCGTGTGGTGCAAGAACGGCTCGG
>VFMC01000665.1 GCA_006515795.1 Acidimicrobiaceae bacterium
GTCGACAGCATCCTGATCGACGAGGCGCGCACGCCGCTGATCATCTCGGGGCCGGCCGAGGAATCGACCGACCTCTACTACGAGGTCGATCGCATCATCCCGAAGCTGACGCGGGGCGAAGTGCACCAGGGCCAGACCAAGGGCGAGGATCGCGAGCGCCTCGAAGCCTCGGGCGACTACATCGTCGACGAGAAGAACAAGACGGCGACGCTGACCGAGACCGGCATGGCCAAGGCCGAGCAGTTGATGTCGCATCGCATGCAGCCCGGCGGCCTCTACGACCCGGCCAACATGCCGCTGCTCCACCACGTGCAGCAGGCGCTGCGCGCGCACGTCCACTACAAACTCGACGTGCAGTACATGATCAAGGACGGCGGCGTCGTGATCGTCGACGAGTTCACCGGGCGCCTGATGCCGGGCCGCCGCTGGAGCGACGGCCTGCACCAGGCGGTCGAGGCCAAGGAAGGCGTCAAGATCGAGCGCGAGAACCAGACGCTCGCGACCATCACCTTCCAGAACTACTTCCGCAAGTACGCCAAGCTCTCGGGCATGACCGGCACGGCCGAGACCGAGGCCCCCGAGTTCGCGAAGATCTACAAGCTCGACGTGATGGTGATCCCGACCAACCGGTCGATGCAGCGCATTGAAGAACCGGACCTGGTGTATCGCACCGAAGGCGAGAAGTGGGCGGCCATCGTCGACGACATCATCAAGCGGCAGGAAGAGGGCCGGCCGGCGCTGGTCGGCACCGTCTCGATCGAGAAGTCTGAGCGGCTCTCGAACATGCTGAAGAAGAAGGGCACCAAGCACATCGTGCTCAACGCCAAGTACCACGCGCAGGAAGCGGAGATCGTGGCGCAGGCCGGCCGCAAGGACGCCGTGACGATTGCCACCAACATGGCGGGCCGCGGCACCGACATCCTGCTCGGCGGCAACCCGGAGTACATGGCCCGCCAGCAGAGCCTGAACGAGGGCGTCGCCGAAAAGGTGATCAAGGGCGAAGAGAAATACGTCGATGACGAGGAGTTCGT
>VFMC01000213.1:0-3549 GCA_006515795.1 Acidimicrobiaceae bacterium
CTCGGTTGCCGCCTTGCGAAGGAAGCCGAGGTCGAACGCGGCGTTGTGCGCCACGAACACGGCGCCGTCGAGCCTGGATGCCAGCTCGACGAGCACGGCCTGCTGCGACGGTGCCTGCCGGAGTGCGGCTCGATCGATGCCGTGCAGGCTGGTAGGACCCACCCGGAACCATCGACGCCGCGGTCGAACGAGGCTGCTCCAGCGGTCGATCACGACACCGCCGGAATCGACCATGACGACACCGACCTGCAACAGGCGGTTCCATCGCAGCGACAGCCCCGACGTCTCGACATCGACGACGGCAAACCGCAGGCCGTGATCGTCGGTGAGCAACATGCCGTCACTGTATTCCGAGGGTGCGATGCGGTGAGCGACGGGGTCAGAGCAGCTCGGCGGCGAGGCTCGCCACAGCGCTGCGCTCGCAGGCGGCGAGGGTGATGTGCCCGAAGCAGCGCTGGCCCCCGAAAGCGTGGATCAGCACGGCGAGCGCGTTGTTGGATTCGCCGAGGTAGGGGGCGTCGATCTGGCTCGTGTCGCCGGTGAACACCACCTTGGTGCCTTCGCCGATGCGGGTCAGGATGGTCTTCAGCGTGGTCGGTTCGAGGTTCTGGGCCTCGTCGACCACCACGAACTGGCGATGCAGCGAGCGTCCACGCAAGAAGGTGATGCTCTCGAGCGAGAGCTGGTTGCGAGTGGTCAGCTCGTCGATGAGCTGCCGGGCATCGTGGCTGTTGCGTTGGTCGGTCAGCGCCACGATCGCGTCGTGGATGGCCGACATCCACGGGTCGAGCTTCTCGTCGAGCCCGCCGGGGAGGAACCCCACATCGGCGCGGCCCACCGGCACCAGTGGACGATAGATGGCGAGGCGCTCGAACTGCCGGCTCTCGACCACCTGCTCGAGACCCGCGGCGATGGCGAGGAGCGTCTTGCCCGTGCCCGCTCGACCATCGAGGGCGACGACGTTCACGTCGGGATCGAGGAGCAGTTCGAGCGCGAAGCGCTGCTCTTTCGAACGTGCCCGCAGCCCCCACGCCTCGGGTGCCGAGTGGTGCAGCACGACCAGTTCGCCGTCGCATCGCCGCACGAGCGCCGACTGCGATCCGGAGCGCATCACGACGAAGGAGTTCTCTTCGGTGTCGGCTGCCTCGGGGATGTCATCGACCGATGCCGCGCCCGCCGAGTAGAGGCCGTCGATGATGTCGTGGGTCGTCTCGATCGTCGACCATCCGGCGTGGCGTGATGCGGCGGCGCGGCCGACGGGCTCGTGCGCGGCCGCCGCCACCCCCATGTGTGCGGCCTTGATCCGCAACGCGGCGTCGTTGGAGATCATCGTGGTGGGTGCGTACATCGACTGGCCGATGGCCGCGCCGATGATGCGGTTGTCGGGCACAGCCGGATCGAGCCCGTGCTCGATCAGCAGGTGCTTCTGGATGCCGTTGATCTCGATCTGCAGCGTGCCGGCGTTCGGATCGTCGCTGAGCGGCACGGCTGTGGCCAAGCTGCCGCCGGCGGCGACGCGGAGGTCTTCGATGGTGCGCAGCGCCGTGCGCGCGGCGCGGCCGACGTCGTCGGCGCGGCTCTTCAAACCGTCGAGCTCCTCGATCACGGTGAGCGGGATCACGACGTCGACCCCGGAGAAGCCGTGCAGACACACCGGGTCGGCGACGAGAACGGACGTATCGAGCACGATCCTCGTACGCACACCTCCCCGATCCATTTCGGACGATGACGGGGAAGGCAGCACGTCGGTCAATGCCACTCCTTGTTGCGGTGAGGCGGTGAGGCGGTGATGGATCGGTGTCGTGGCCGCGATCGTCGCGATCGTGGCGACATGTTCTTACCGGATGTGCCGGTCTCCGTGGTGGATCTCCAGAGATCGTTCACAAGACGTTCACCAAGAGAGGCTCGCTGGGGTGTGCCCGGACGGCGGTGCAGAGGGCGGTTCAGAGCACGTCGGCGATGCCGTCGTCGAGCTCGACGCCGATCGAGTTCAGTGCGAACGATACGAGGTGGTAGTTGCCGATCGTGAAGATGAGGTCGAGGATCTGCTCTGTCGAGAACGTGGTCGCGAGCGTCCGCCACGTGTCGTCGCCGATGCGGCTGTCGCGATGAAGTTCATCGACAGCGGACAGGAGCGCCGATTCGGTTGGCGACCATTCGTGGTGCGCCGGACCGACTCGCACCTGATCGATCTCGGCGATTGTGATGCCGCAGCGTTGGGCGATCACGTGGTGCTGGGCGAACTCGTAGTTGGAACCGCAGACGACGCCGACGCGAAGGATCGCCAGCTCGCGGTCGCGGGGCGTGAGCGAGCTCTTGGCGAGCACGTGCGTGGCGAAGACCAGCCAGCGGCGCAACAGCGCCGGATGGTTCGCGAGCGTGGCGAAGATGTTGAGGGTGGATCCGTCGGGGCCGCTGAGCCCACCGCGCGCGTAGAGCTCCACCAACTCAGGGCTCGGATCGACGACGGGCGGGATTCGAGGTGCAGTCACGGCTCGATCATCGCGCCAGACTGTCGAGGTGAGCGAGCGGGACTGCGTCTTCTGCGACATCGTCGCCGGCCGCACTCCAGCCGATGTCGTTCTCGCCGACGATCTCGTCGTGGCCTTCCTGGATCGCTCGCCGTTGTTCGTCGGGCACGTGCTGGTCGTGCCGCGGCTGCACCAGGAGACGTTGGCAGACATGTCTCCTTCGGATCTCGGCGAGTTCTTCGAGCGCGTACAGCACGTAGCCGCGGTGTTACCGACGGCATTGGGAGCCGACGGTACGTTCGTGGCGATCAACAACGTGGTCAGCCAGAGCGTGCCCCACTTGCACGTGCACGTGGTGCCGCGCCGGCGCGGTGACGGGCTGCGCGGGTTCTTCTGGCCGCGCCGCAAGTACGCGGTAGGCGAGGCCTTCGAGACGGCGCGCGCCGTTCGTGAAGCCTTGCAGCGGTGAGCTGAAACCCATCGCGCGAACGAGACCGCCGTCACTTGTTGCATTTGCAACAACTAGGATGCTTGCTATTCGGCCGCGAACCATGTTCGATACGCGTGCGTAACGAATCGTTACGTTCCGCACCGATACGAAGAGGTATCAACAGATATGACCAAAGCAGAGTTGATCGACGCAGTGGCGAAGGAGTCCGGCGTCACCAAGGCCGACGCCGAGAGTGCCATCAAAGCCTTCTTCGATGTCGTCACAACGGCTGCGAAGAAGGGCGACAAGGTCGCATGGCCGGGCTTCGGCTCGTTCAGCACCTCGAAGTCGAGTGCCCGTACCGGCCGTAACCCCCAGACCGGCGAAGCAGTGAGCATCGCTGCCTCCACCCGGATGAAGTTCACCTCGAGCAGCACGCTCAAGGCGATGTTGAACCCGAACAAGAAGTGACCCAGGACCAAGCAAAGGAATCATGAAAATGGCTGCAACGAAGAAGAAGGCCGCTCCGGCCAAGAAGGCTCCGGCGAAGAAGGCCGCTCCGGCCAAGAAGGCCGCTGCCAAGAAGGCTGCTCCGGCCAAGAAGGCTCCGGCCAAGAAGGCTGTCGCCAAGAAGGCTCCGGCCAAGAA
>VFMC01000213.1:3577-11855 GCA_006515795.1 Acidimicrobiaceae bacterium
CCGGCCAAGAAGGCTCCGGCCAAGAAGGCTGTCGCCAAGAAGGCTCCGGCCAAGAAGGCTGCCGCCAAGAAGAAGTGACCGTCTCGACAATCGAGATGTCGTGCGACGAGGAGCCTTCGGGCTCCTCGTCCGCGCTTGGGCTCGCGTGCGTCGCCCGCGCATCGACCACAATGGGACGATGAACGAGATCTGCGACGACCTGGCGGACGAGCATCGAGCGTTCGACGAGCTCGTGGAGGGGCTCGACGAGGCCGGGTGGAACACGCCGACCGCGGCGACCGGTTGGTCGGTGCGCGATCAGGCGAGCCACCTCTGGTTCTTCGATCAGCGCGCCCACATGGCGCTCACCGACCCGGAGGCGTTCGCGGCCGACGCGGCATGGCTGGTAGCCGCGGGTGGCACCGAAGCCTCGGTCGTTCCAGGACGTCAGGTGAACGGCGCCGAGATGATGCACCGCTGGGCGACAGATCGTCGGGAGATGATCGCGGTCGCCCGCACCGTCGCCGAATCGGCGCGGATCCCGTGGTACGGACCGTCGATGGGGGCGCGCTCGTTCATCACGGCCCGCCTGATGGAGGCATGGGCGCACGGACAAGATGTTGCCGACTCGCTCGGCTTCGTTCGTGACCCGACCGATCGTCTCCGTCATGTCGCCCACCTCGGCGTCCGCGCCCGGCCGTTCAGCTATGCGACGCACGGCCTCACCATGCCCGACCTGCCGATCCACGTCTCGCTCACCACGCCTTCGGGCAGCACCGCCGTGTGGGGTCCACCCGACGCGGTCGACGCGGTGCGGGGCCCGATGATCGACTTCTGCCTGGTGGTCACCCAGCGGCGACACCACGGCGACACGGCGCTCGACATCGCTGGCGACGCCGCCGAGGAGTGGATGTCGATCGCCCAGGCCTTCGCCGGTCCACCTGGCTCCGGTCGCCGTGCGGGCCAGTTTGCCTGACGGCGCTCTCAGAGGTCGTCGATCAGCCGGAACAACTCTGCGGCGCCCACGCCGAACTGAGCGCCGAGACGGTGGAGACGCTCGCGGACGCGGCCGCGGAACTGCTCGATCGATGCGTCGTCGACTGCGTTCATGGTGCTCTCGAACTGCGACTCGTGAGCCTCGAGGGCGGCCAGCTTGACGTCGACGAACTCGGTCACGTCCTCAACATGGTTCGGCTCGTCGGCTTCCCACAGCAGGATCGCCTCGGGTCGATGGTGGGCGATCGTGTGCTCGCGGAAGAAGTGCGGGTCGCGGGCCGCGACCACTGCCTCGCACGCGAGCAGTCCGGCATGCCGATGGTCGGGGTGGAGCCGGTAGCGCTTCCACGGATCGTGGCCAAGCACCACGTGTGGGCGAAGCTCGCGGATCACGCGAGCAACCTGCCCACGCACCGCCAGCGCGCTGTCGAGCTCGCCGTCGACCAAGCCGAGGAATCTCACCTCCCCTGCACTGGCACCCGCGAGGCGATGCGCAGCCTCGCGTTGCTCCACCTGACGCCGCGCCGCGAGCGCGTCGGTATCGGCGTGAGTGTCCCAGGTTCCCTTCGATCCGTCGGTGCAGATCAGGTGATGCACGACACACCCGGCGGATGCCCACTTGGCGAGCGTGCCACCAGCACCGAACTCGACGTCGTCGGGGTGCGCCCCGATCGCCAAGGCCGATCGAGGTACGGCGAGATCGATGCTGGGGGAATCGGTCAGCGCATCGGGGACGGGTTGACCAGGTTGGTTCGCAGCCATGTGGGCAGCACCTCCTTCACGAGGGGATGATCGAGATCACCGGGTTGATCGATGTCGAGTGCGATCAAGGGGTCGCTGATCACGCGCACGGCCGTACCGATCGACATCGCTGTGGCGAGATGGCGGCGGAACGATCCGGGGCCGTAGGCGGACCTCACCGGGTTCGCCGTCGGAAACGACATCAGGTTGGTGCCGTCGGCATGCCGGTCGGGCACGAGGGTGATGGTGCGCGCCGACACGAACGCGTCGAGCCGTGTAGGGCGCGGTAGGTCGCCGTGTACCACCACTACGTGATCATGGCCTGCCGCGGCGACGCAGCGCACAGCGTGATCGACGGCTGCGTTGAGACCCTGGTCGATCTCCCAAAGCACCGTTGCGCCATGCTCGCGAGCCCACGCGGCGACGTTCTCGTCGTCGCAGACGACGTAGACGGGGTGTTCGCCGCCGGCGGCCAGAACCCGCTCGGCCGTCCATCGCGCCAACCGCTCGCGCTGGTCGGCCGACAGTGCCGGCTCGAGTCGCTGCTTGGCCGCGCTGAACCCCTTGATCGGCACGAGCACGGCGGTCTCCACCGGGTCATCGTACGCAGGGAGCTGTTGGGTCCGCCGGTGTCTACGATCGGGCAATGCCTCCTGCCGGTCACATCCATGTTGCCGTCGTCGGCGCCGGCTCGTGGGGCACCACGGTGGCGGCACTGGCCGCCGGCAACGCTCCGACCGTTCTCTGGGCGCGACGCGAGTCGCTCGCCCGGCAGATCGACGAGACCCACATCAATGGCGACTACCTGCCGCAGTTCGGCTTGCCCGTCACCCTTCGCGCCACGAACGACATGGAGCGGGCAGTGGCCTCTGCCGATGTGGTCGTGATGGCGGTTCCATCGCATGGGTTTCGCGAGGTCGCCACGCAGGTGGCGCAGCACATCAGGCCGTGGGTGCCGGTCGTCAGCCTCACCAAGGGGCTCGAGGCCGACACCTCCAAGCGGATGAGCGAGGTCACCGCCGAGGAGATGCCGGGGCACCCCGTCGCGGTTCTAACCGGTCCGAACCTCGCCCAGGAGGTCTTGGCAGGCCAGCCTGCGGCCAGCGTGGTGGCGATCGCCGACACGGTTATCGCTGCCGAACTGCAGCGGATCTTCAGTCGCCAAACCCTGCGCATCTACACCAACCCAGATGTCGTGGGGTGTGAGGTCGGGGGCGTCGTGAAGAACGTCATCGCCATCGCCGCCGGGATGACAGAGGGAATGGGATTCGGCAGCAACACCCGCGCCACTCTGATCACGCGCGGGTTGAGCGAGATGGCGCGCCTCGGTGTGGCGCTCGGCGCTCAGGCCAACACCTTCGCCGGCATGGCCGGGATGGGTGACCTCATCGCCACGTGCTCGTCTCGACAGAGCCGAAACAACATGGTCGGGATCCAGCTCGGCCAGGGACGGTCGATCGCCGACATCATCGCCAGCACCAATCAGGTTGCCGAAGGAGTGAGGAGCAGCCCCAGCGTGCTCGCGCTCGCCCGTCGGTACGGTGTGGAGATGCCGATCACCGAGCAGATCGTGGCGGTTTGTCACCACGGTGTCACCCCGGCCGATGCGCTGGCAGCGGTCATGCAGCGATCACGCAAGAGCGAGATGCCATGACCGCCGATCGCATGGTCGACGACACGACAGCGCCCGTCTCGGTCGGCGTGCTCGGCGGCGACTGGCGCGCCCACGTCACCCCGTGGGGAGCCATGCGCATGTGGGACGCGGGCGGCACACTCGACTGGTGGGTCGCCGCCGACGACCGCTGGCACGACCCTTCGCGCGAGCCGACCGTTCGCCAAGCACGGCTCGACGGCACCCCTGTGGTCGAGACGCGGCTGCGCATCCCCGGCGGCGATGCCGTGCACCGCGTGTACGCAGTGGCAGATGGCGGCGGGTACACGGTCGTCGAGATCGAGAACGACTCACCGTTGCCGATCGCGGTGGCCTTCGACGGCATGCCGCTGTTGTCGCCGCGCCCGCCCACCGACATGCCGATCGCCGGGATCGAACTGCCTGCCGGCACCGTTGCGTATCCGATCGGGCATCACGCCACGCTGGTCGTGGCGATCGCCCACGGGTCGCCGGGCACCGCATCGTTGCCTGCGGTGCTGCCGACGCGTCAGCAGGTCGCCCACGGTTGGCTCGCCGTGTGCGAGCGAGCGAGCCGCCTGCTGGTTCCCGACTCCGCTACCAACGCGGCTGTCGTGGCGGCGCGGTGCGAGTTGCTGCTGGCGGGTCCCAGTGCGGCGACGCGGCACCCGGTCGACTTCCTTCTCGACGTAGGCGAGCTCGTTCGGATGGGAACGATGGCAGAACCGTGGATCCCGGAGGTGTCCGACGCCGTCACCGCGCTCGCGAGCCATCGCGACGATCCGCTGCTGGCCGCGGCGGTCGACGCCGCAGAGCGGGTCTGCCTCGCGGCCCGCGAGGCGAGAGCGGTTCGCGACCTGGCTCTCATCCGGTTGCGGCTCTTACCTGGCGAGCCTTCCTGAGTCGTGGCTCGGGCAGAACTTCGAGGTCCACGGGGTGCCAACCTCACCTCGTTCGAGGGTCTCGCTGGCTGTGCGGTGGCACGGGGCGCGGCCTGCCGTGCTCTGGGAATGTCATGGTGCGCCGGTGCGCCTCCGTGCCACGGCGATGGCGCCCGAGTGGAGCAGCGGTGCCATGACGGGTGAGGCGCTGTGGCCGTCGCCACGAGGTGCTGCGGCGGCGATCGACGATTCCGTCTCGTTCGGCTGATGTGCGACGCACTGGTGGCCCTCGGGTCGTGCACCGCCGCCGGCGCCACCTTGTTCGCGAAGAACAGCGACCGCCCTCCCGATGAGGTGCAGCGCGTGCGGTGGTCGGGGGCCCGCCGCGATCGTGGCCGTCTGCGGGCGACACACATCGAGCTGGCGCCGCACCGCGGCGACACGCTCGGTTGCCTCCTCGCCCAGCCCACGTGGTGCTGGGGGGCCGAGCACGGCGTGAACGAGGCCGGCGTAGCGATCGGCAACGAGGCGATCTACACCACACTCGATCCGCGGACGGCCGCACCGGCCTTGATCGGCATGGACCTCGTCAGGCTCGGTCTCGAGCGGTCCTCGTCGGCCGCCCAAGCAGTGGAGGTGATCCTCGATCTGCTCGATCGCTACGGCCAGGGCGGCGTCGGTCATGACCCGCAGGGGTCGCAACCCGACGTCGCCTACTGGAGCAGCTTCTTGATCGCCGACCCGGCGAGCGCCTACGTGGTAGAGACATCCGGCTCGATCGCCGCGGTCGAGCAGGTGCACGACGTGCGAGCCATCTCCAACCGCACGACGATCCCTGCCTTCGATGTGGTTCATCGACACCCCGGCCAACCGGTAGAGCAACTGGTAGACCCGCGCTGGCACGCCTCGAACCGCATGCTCGACGCCCGCCCGGTCAACGTGGAGGCGATGCAGCAGCACCTGCGATCACACGACTCGTGCGCCGCTGACGGCTGCGGCGACGGTTGGAGCGTGTGCATGCACGCGGTCAGAGATGGCCGTCTCGTGCAGGTGACGGCGTCGTCGATGATCGCCGAACTGCGGTCGGCCGGCGACTGCAGCGCGTGGGTGCTGCTCGGGCATCCATGCCGCCACGACTACGTCGCGGTCGAGGTGGGAGCCGCCGGGGGAGCCGCGTTCAGCATGGGATGACCGCGTGTCAGGCCAGGCACATGCGTTGTTGTCAGGGCTCGAGCACGGCGTCGTCGCCGACGCGGATCCGGCCGGGCTGCAAGACTGTTGCGTAGACACGGCTCACCGGGCCGTTCTCGTGGTGCATCGCGTGGTAGTCGCGGCCTTCGAACCATCGTGCGTTCTTGCTGCACGGCAGCGCGAAGGCCGACACGTCGCACAGCACCTCGCCAACGCGCAGGCGAACGCCTGGTCGGACGTCGGCCCAATCGAATCCGGTCAGGGTGATGTTCTCGCCTGCTGCCCCTGGCGTGAGATGGTGGCCCGCGGCGTTGAACGCTTCGATCACCTCGGTGGCCCAGATGCACAGCGCCTGCCATGGCCGACCGTGATGTTGCCGCGCAGCCTGCACGTCGCCGACCACACCGGACCAGACCACGTCAACTTGGTCGACCGCCGGCTTCGGCACTCCGCCAGACCCGCGGTGGAGCGAACGAACGGAGCCAGTCGCTCGTGCCGGAAGCTGGCCGGCCGCCCGCAGAGCCGGCCCTGCCGCGGCAAGAGCGGCCCACACCGCCGGCAGGTCGTCGCGGACGTCGCCTGTGAGCACCGGGAGCAAGGGATCCAAGATCGAGGCGTCGCGTCCGTACGACAGCTGCGCCCAGATCTCGGGGAAGTTGTCGATCGTACGCATCGCATCGGTTGCCGTGAAGTGATGGGGAGCAATCGTGAGCACTCACCGGACAATAACGGAACGATCGCTCGAATTCGGGCCTGTCGGTCGCATCGATCGGTCTCATAGGCTTGGGCCTCATGACCGAGATCGCTGTTCCGCAAGTTGATCCCTTCGCCGACATGCGTCTCACCGAGTGGACCTCCTGCGGCGGATGCGCGGCGAAGTGGGGCGCATCGTTGCTGGCCGGGCTCGTCCGCGACATGCCGGCCGGTTCCGATCCGGCGTTGCTCATCGGTCTCGCGCCGTTCGACGATGCGGCCGTGTACGAAGTCGCGCCCGACGTCGCCCTCGTCAGCACAACCGATTTCTTCCCGCCCCTCGTCGACCATCCGTCCGACTTCGGTGCGATCGCCGCCGCCAACGCGTGCAGCGACGTGTTCGCGATGGGTGGCCGAGTGGCGATCGCCGTCAACGTCGCCGCGTTTCCCGAGAACTTCCCGCCCGAGGCCATCGTCGCCATATTCGACGCTGCTGCGGCAGTGGTCGCCGAAGCGGGCGGCACGATCGCCGGCGGTCACACGATCCGCAACCCCGAGCCGATCTTCGGTCTCGCCGTGCAAGGTGTTGTGCACCCGGCGCGGATCTTTCGCAAGGGAGGCGCTTTGCCCGGCGACGTGCTCATGCTGTCGAAACCGCTCGGTACCGGCCTCGCCCTCGCCGGCGGGCTCGAGAACGACAAGGCTGCCGCGATCGACGGCATGCGGCGACTCAACCGGGCTGCCTCCGAAGAGCTCCAGGCG
Source organism: Acidimicrobiaceae bacterium (assembly GCA_006515795.1). Lineage (GTDB taxonomy): Bacteria > Actinomycetota > Acidimicrobiia > Acidimicrobiales > Ilumatobacteraceae > VFMC01. Next base: position 10,451 of record VFMC01000213.1, read on the forward strand.
CTCGGCGCGGCGGTGCATGCGGTCACCGACGTGACCGGATACGGGCTGGCCGGGCACGGGTGGGAGATGGCCGAGCGCAGCAACGCCACGCTGGCGATCGACACCGACGGCATCGTTGCCTACCCCGGAGCTCGCGAGGCCGCCCAGCGCGGCGTGCGCACCGGCGGCGATCCGCGCAACCGGGAGTATGTGGCCGGGCATGTCGAGAGCACCGCGTCGGCAGCAGGTGAGGCTCTGTGCATGGATCCGCAGACATCCGGTGGTCTGCTCGCCGCGGTCGATCCGTCGGTGGTCGCCCACTTGAGCGCCCGATGGTGGCGGGTCGGCGAGGTCGCGGCGGGTCCGGCCGCCCTCGTGCTGCGCTGAGCGACGCTCGTGGCCGGACGTGCTCCCACCCGCTCCATCGAAAGGGACCTGTGGGCGCGTGGATACGAGGTGGTGGTCGGCGTCGACGAGGTCGGCCGCGGCGCATGGGCCGGCCCGCTGATGGTCGGTGCTGCAGTGCTACCCCGCGACAAGCGCGTCAACGGCGTGCGCGACTCGAAGCTGCTCACCGAGGCCAATCGCGAGCTCCTGTTCGACCGCATCGCGTCGTGGTGCATCAGTTGGGCGGTGGGTGCCGCCAGCCAGCAGGAGTGCGACGAGATGGGCATGGCTGTCGCGCAACGCCTCGCCGCGCGTCGGGCGATCGAGGCGCTCTCGGTGCAGCCCGACGTGGCCGTCGTCGACGGGAAGTGGAACTTCGTCTCGCCACATGTCGCCTCGGTGGAGATGCGCGTGAAGGCTGACCTGCACTGCCTCTCGGTTGCCGCGGCGAGCATCCTCGCCAAGGTCACCCGCGACCGAGTGATGCGCGAGTCGGCGGTGCACTACCCGCACTGGAGCTTCGACACCAACAAGGGCTACCCCTGCCCCGTGCACAAGGCAGCGCTACAGGGCTACGGCCCGTCGAGCATCCACCGGCGATCGTGGGTCTTCATGGATCACTACGTGCCGTGGCCCGGCGTCGCCCGGGTGGTGCGCCCCGAGCAACCCACCCTGTTCTGAGCCCGGGTCGATCCCGCGATCGCGCTCAGCCGAACATGTCGTCTAAGGGGGCGTCGAGGTCGGGGTTTGGTTCCTGTTCGGAACCGGCGAGGTCGAGCGAGCCGAGACCGACATCGAGGGCCGCCGCGCCGAGCTCGTCGAAGCCGCTGATCTGGGCATCGAACTCCGAGAATCCGGCTCCGCGGGCATCGAACGATTCGGCGCCCTCGTGGGCGTAGGGGTTGATTCCATCGTCGATCGGCCCGCCGATCGGGCCGAGCCCGGTCGACAGGTCGCCGCGGCCGGGGTCGGTCACACCTGCGCCTGTGGATGATCCGTAGTCGGGTTGCAGGGTGCCATCTCCGGTTCCGGTGTCGAC
>VFMC01000214.1 GCA_006515795.1 Acidimicrobiaceae bacterium
GGAACGCGACGTCGATCACGACGGCCTCTCCGACGACGCCGACCACGATGACGACAGCGACGGCGTGGCCGACTGGCTCGACACCGACGACGACGGCGACTCCGTGGCCGACGGGACCGACACTGACGACAACGGCGACGGCGTTCCCGACAACCGGGAACGCGATACCGACGGCGACGGCCTGCCCGATGCTCTCGACGGCGATTGCGACGGCGACGGCATCCTCAACGGCTTCGACCGCGATGACGACGGCGACGGCATCCCCGATCTGGCCGAGCGCGACAGCGACCGCGACGGTCAGCCGGACGAACTGGACACCGACGACGACGGCGACGGTACGCGGGACTCCCAGGATACCGATGGCGACGGCGACGGCGTGCCCAATGCCAGCGAGGTCGACGCGGACGGTGACGGCGTGCCCGACGCACTGGCCACCGATATCGACGGCGACGGGATTCCCGATTTCGCCGACACCGATGACGACGGCGACAGCATCGCCGATCGGCTCGACACCGACCAGGACGGAAACGGCGTGCCCGATTTCGCCGAGAGCGACCGCGATGGCGACGGGATCCCCGACTTCCGCGATCAGGACCAGGACGGAGACCGGATCCCCGACTTCATCGACACCGATGACGACGGCGGAGGGGTGCCCGACGAACTGGAGCGTGACGGCGACAGCGATGGAATCCCGGATTCCTTCGATAACGACCTGGACGGCGACAGCGTCCCGAACGGGCTGGACACCGATCAGGACGGCAACGGAGTGCCGAACGGCCTGGAGCTGGATCGTGACGACGACGGCATGCCCGATGCCATGGACGCCGACGACGACAACGACGGTCTGCCGGACGCGGCCGACAGCGACGACGACGGAAACGGCATCCCGGACATGGGTGACGCCGGCATGCGAGACACCGACGGTGACGGTCTGCCCGACGCTATCGACCTCGACAAGGACGGCGACGGCACTGCCGACGTGACCGACTCGGACGACGACGGCGATGGCATCCCGGACGCTCAGGAGTCGGTGAATCCGGTGAATCCGACGACGGCGGACCGCAACGCCAACGGCCTTCCGGATACCTTCGAGACCGACACCGACGGCGACGGTCGGCTCGATCTCTCCGACACCGACGACGACAACGACGGTCGTCCGGACGCCTTCGATACCGACGACGACGGCGACGGCATCCTGGACCTGGGGGAGCACGACACCGACGGCGACCGTGTTCCCGACGAGCTGGACGCCGATGACGACAACGACGGCACGGCCGACGTGACCGACACCGACGACGACGGGGACCGCACGCTGGATACCGCCGAGACGGACGCCGACGGTGACGGCATCGCCGACACCTCCGAGTCGGACAGCGACCGCGACGGCTTGAAGGACGACGTGGACCCCGACGACGACAACGACGGGGTGCGCGACGCCCAGGACACCGACGAGGATGGCAACGGCCTGCCCGACGAGTTCGAGCCGGATGCCGACAACGACGGAGTCTGCGACCGGCAGGATGCCGACGACGACAATGACGGCACCCCGGATGCGACCGACACCGACGACGGCGACGCCGACAACAACGGCCAGCCCGACGCCGCCGATCCGGCGGCGGTCGACTCCGATCGCGACGGTACTCCTAACGCCACCGATACCGACGACGACGGCGACGGCGTGGCCGACGCCACCGACCCGGACGACGACGGCGACGGGGTGCCCGACGCCTTCGAGAACGCCGGCGGGATGCGAGACACCGACCACGACGGGCAGCCGGACGTCTCGGACACCGACGACGACGGTGACAGCACGGCCGATGCGACCGACACCGATGACGATGGCGACGGCGTGCAGGACTTTGCCGAACGGGACTCCGACGGCGACGGTCTCTCCGACGACGTGGACGCCGACGGCGACGACGACGGGCTCGCGAACGACGTCGACACCGACGACGACGGCGACGGCATCGTCGACAACCGGGAGCGCGACACCGACGCCGACGGCGTCCGCGACGAGTGCGATGCGGATCTCGACGGCGACGGCACCGCGAACCTGACCGATACCGACGACGACAACGACGGCGTTCTCGACACCGCCGAGGGCGATCGGGACGGCGACGGCGTGCCGGACGACCTGCAGGCCGATGCCGATGGCGATCGGATTCCCGACGCGGTCGACCCCGACGACGACAACGACGGCACGCCCGACCGGCGCGACTCCGACGACGACGGGAATGGCCTGCCTGACGCGAACCGGTTCGACACCGATGGCGACGGAATCCCGAACGTCCTCGAGGATGCCGATGGCGACCACATCCCGGACGGCTTCGATACCGACGCCGACGGCGATGGCACGGCCGACCTGCAGGACACCGACGTGAACGGCGACGACTTGCCCGATCGGGACGCCGACCGCGACGGGATTCCCGACTTCGTCGATCCCGACTCGGACGGCGACGGTCAGTTCAATGACGCCGACACCGACGACGACGGGGATGGCACGCCCGACTTCGTCGAGATGGCCGACCGGGATGGCGACGGAATCCCGGACTTTGCCGACAGCGACATCGACGGCGATGGCACCGGTAACGCCAGCGACAGCGACGACAACGGCAACGGCATCCCCGACACGAGCGAGCGCTCGACGCTGCCGACGACGCCCACGACGGCCGACGGCAACGGCGACGGCGTTCCCGACGCCGCCCAGCGCGACTCGGACGGCGACGGCATCCCCGACCTGGCCGACACGGACGACGATCAGGATGGCATCTCGGATCTGCGTGACGGCGACGACAACGGCAACGGCATCCCGGACACCAACGAGCCGGACCGCGACCTCGACGGGGTCAAGGATTACCTCGATCTCGACGACGACAACGACGGCGTCGCGGACTACCTCGACACCGACGACGACGGGAACGGCACAGCCGACCTTCAAGACTCCGATGCGCTCGCCGACCGCGACCAGAACGGCATCCCCGACGTCGCGGAGGTCGACAACGACCGCGACGGGATTCCCGACGTGGCCGACATCGACGACGACAACGACGGGCAGGCCGACTACGTCGACACCGATGACAACGGTGACGGCTTGGGCGACCGGGCGCTCGCCGACTCCGACCACGACGGTGTCCCCGACGTGTTCGACGGGGACGACGACAACGACGGGACTCTGGACCCGACCGACACCGACGACACCGGCGACGGCATTGCCGATCACCTGCAGGTGCCCGACCCGGACACCGACCGGGATGGCGTGCCGAACTCGGTCGATAGCGACGACGACGGCGACGGGACGGCCGATGCGACCGATCCCGACGACAATGGCGACGGTCTGCCCGACAGCATCGAGACGACCTCGACCTACCTGCCGATGCTCGACAGCGATCGTGACGGCCAGCCCGACCTGGTCGATCTCGACGACGACGGCGACGGCGCCGCCGACACCGCCGACACCGACGACGACGGCGACGGCATCGGTGACGCCCAGGAGCCCGACACCGACGGTGACGCGATCTCGGACGATCTGGACCTGGACGACGACGGTGACGGCGCGCCCGACGCCTTCGACACCGACGACAACGGCAACGGTTTGCCAGATGCGGTGGAGGTAGATTCCGACAGCGACGGAATCCCGAACGAACTGGACGGAGACATCGACGGCGACGGGACGCGCAACGCCAGCGATAGCGACATGGACGGCGACGGTCTCGCGAACACGTCGGAGACGGACGACAACGGCGACGGCATCCCCGACGCCTTCGTTCCCGACACCGACAAGGACGGCCTCACGGACGCCATCGATCCCGATGACGACGGCGACGGTCTGCCCGATGCCTTCGACTCCGACGCGAACGGCAACGGTACGCCCGACAATCAGGAACTGAACGAGGACACCGACGGCGACGGAGTCCCGAACGAGACCGACCTGGACGACGACAACGACGGCCTTCCCGACGCTCTCGACGACGATCGCAACGGGAACGGCGTCTCCGACGCCCTGGAGGATCTCGACCACGACGGCAGTCCCAACGAACTGGACGTGGATCTCGACGGAGATGGCACGCTCAACTCCGAGGACACCGATGTCGATGGTGACGGACTGCCCAACCTGGCCGACCCGGACGCCGACGCCAACGACGTGCCCGATTTCGCCGAATCCGACCTGGACGGCGACGGCACTCCCGACACCTCCGACTCCGATGTCGACGGCGACGCGATCGGGAACGAGACCG
>VFMC01000666.1 GCA_006515795.1 Acidimicrobiaceae bacterium
AGTTGTCGTCGATGCCGTTGCACGTCTCCGTCGCGCCCGGTCGCACCGCGGCGCTCGCGTCGTTGCAGTCCGTCGCGAGGTTCGAATACGCGACCGGGCAGAACCCGAACGCAGCGCGCGTCGCGTCGCGACACTGCGTCGACGACGGGCCGGCGCCGTAACCGTCGCCGTCGCGGTCGGCGTAGCAGGGCGTCACCGTGAGCGCCTCGTCGACGCCCATCGTGCAGTTGTCGTCGATGCCGTTGCAGGTCTCGGTCGCACCGGGCCGGACGGCGGCGTTGCCGTCGTTGCAGTCGGTCGCGACGTCCGTGTAGCCGACGGGGCACTCGCCCTGCGCGACGCGCGTCGCGTCGCGGCACCGCGTCGACGCGACGCCCGTGCCGTAGTTGTCCGCGTCGCCGTCGACGTAGCACGGGCTCGCCAGCACCCCGTCGTCGATCGTCGTGTCGCAGTCGTCGTCGATCCCGTTGCACGTCTCGGCCGCCATCGGACGAACCGTGCCGTTGCTGTCGTTGCAGTCGCCGGCCGACGTCGTGTAGCCGACGGGGCAGAAGCCGTACGTCGCGCGCGCCGCATCGCGGCACTGCGTGCTGGTCGCGCCCGCGCCGTAGCCGTCGGAGTCACCGTCGACGAGGCACGCGCTCACCGTGAGCAGCTCATCCGTCATCCCGTCGCAGTCGTCGTCGAGCCCGTTGCACGACTCGGTCCCGCCCGGGCGGATCGATGAGCTGGCGTCGTTGCAGTCAGTCGCGACGTTCGTGTACCCGACGGGGCAGTAGCCCTGCGCCATGCGCGCAGCGTCGCGGCAGCGCGTCGACGCGGCGCCCGCGCCGTACCCGTCGCCGTCCGCGTCCGCGTAGCAGGGCGACGCGGTGACTCCGTCGTCGATGGACGTGTCGCAGTCGTCGTCGATGTCGTTGCAGAGCTCCGGCGCCATCGGGCGCACGGTCGACGCGCCGTCGTTGCAGTCGGTCGCGACGTTCGTGTAGCCGCTCGGGCACGTCCCGAACGCGACGCGCGCCGGATC
>VFMC01000215.1 GCA_006515795.1 Acidimicrobiaceae bacterium
ATCGCTGACTGTCCCGTCAGCGGATCGGGTCGCTGACCCTCCCCATGAACAGGATCGCCTCGGTTGCCCGGTCGCGCACCGCAAACACGAACGGTCGGTCGAGGTTGAACGAGATCGGGTCCCCCGGCGGCGCGGATGTCGGTTCGACGACGACGGCGGTGGCCGCCGCTGCCTCGGTACCCTGCTCGTCGACGGTGATGTTGGCCTGGTGCACCACCTTCGAGATCTTCAGCTCCTCGGCGGTCGTCATGCCACTGAAGTCGGCATCGTCGCTGAACGCGAGGGCCATGCCCATCGCCGCGAGCACGTCGCCGAGCTCGACGTTCGACTCGATGTCGAAGCGTGGCATCGTGAGCGCTACCGGCTTGGGTTCCAAGTACTGCGTTGCGTCGGAGACCAGGAAGATCTCCTCGAAGTGGTCGAGGAACCCGTCCTCCGGTAGCAGGATCAGCATCGCCAGCTCGCCACCCGCGTAGTCGAGCTCGACCGCCCGCCAGCCATCGCCTGTGGCGAACCACATCGTGCCCGTCCTGGTCATCATCGGCACATCCGCCGAGGTGCCGTCGCTCAACGTGAAGGCCGCATCTGCTGTGGCCTCCACGATGAACGGCGCGAGCCACGCCGCCTTCATGTAGATCGCGTTCACCAGCGTGAGCCGGCTGTCGGTCGTGAGCACTTCCGGGGCCAGCAGCTCGGGGATCCGCTGCTGCGTTGCCTCGTCGACCCAGTCGTTGATCGCCAGGCGGGCCGCCTCGGTGTCGGCGATATAGTCGACGACGTGCATGCCGGCGCCGTACTCGGCGGACAGCACGTCGAGGAAGGGTGCCTCGAACACGAGGCCGGCCTGCCCCCACAGCGAATTGGCGATCGACAACGTCACGTCGTCGGTGTTGCGAAGGTCGAGTGCGGCGGTGAGCGCGTTCATCGAGCGGTGGATCGTGGCGCCGTCGGCGATGCGGAGCGTGGTGAGCATCTCGGCGAGGGTCTGCGTACGAGCTCCTGCCGAGGTCATGGTGAGCGCGACGGCGATGCTGGCCGGCGACATCACGATGTTCTCGCCGCGACGCTCGGCGGCGAGCCGCCGGTACAGCGCCGTGCCGAAGTCGTTCAGCGCGGCCGCGGCGTCGACCGAGTCGGCCGGCCGGGTGGCAGCCCGCTTCACCGAGCTGCGCTGCTCCGCGGCGCCGGCCGTGCCGGGGTCGGGGTCGTTCGCATCGGCGCCGCATGCCTCGACTGCGACAGCCATCGCAGGTGCGGCCAGCAGGGCGAGGAAGTGTCGTCGTAGCATCAGCTCATCCCGCCGTCGTGCTGGGCGCAGTGGTGGACGACGATGCGTTGGCAACGCGCAGGTCGATGATCACGGTGTCGCCGACGACCGGGGTGACGTCGGTGGGGCGGGCGAGGTCGTCGACCTCCAGCGTTCGGTTCTCGCAGTCGGTGAACTGCCGACTGTGCTTCACCTGGGTGACGTGGCACGTCGAATCGCGATCGGCCGGGTAGGCGTAGCGGATCCGCCAGCCCTCGCCGACCAGGTCGCCCGTGTGATCGAGCACCAGGCTGCGGTCGGCGTCGGCTCCGATGAGCCCCTGGAACAGCAGCGGGCCATCGTCGGCGATGAGGGAGGCCAGGTACTCGGTGCTGCCGACCTCGAAGGTCTGCGGGACCAGCCGATCGTTGACCCGTTCGGGGTTGCCCGACAGCAGGGCCGCGACGCCCCACGTGACCATGCCGAAGAAGGCGAAGAACAACATCCCGCCGGCCACGGGGAGCACGGCGCGGGCGAACGTCGATTTCGGCCGGAGACGTTCGAGCACTTCGCCAGTCTGGCCGATGCGTCATCGCCAGCCAACGCGTGGGCCCGGTTGGCCGGGTGACCGGACAGCGAATAGGGTCAGCGATTCGTGAACCGTCCCTATCGTGTCGTTGTGGCCAAGCCCGGCCTGGACGGACACGACCGCGGCGCGAAGACCATCACCAGAGCACTGCGCGACCACGGTTTCGAGGTGATCTACACCGGACTGCACCAGACCCCGGAGCAGATCGCCGAGACGGCGTTGCAGGAAGACGTCGATGCGGTGGGCTTGTCGTTGTTGAGCGGCGCGCACCTCACCTTGTTCCCCCGGGTGATGGAGGAGCTGCGCGTCCGCGACCTCGCCGATGTGATGGTGTTCGGCGGTGGCGTCATCCCCGAGGCCGACGCCAGGGCACTACGCGAGCAGGGGGTCGCCGAGATCTTCGGGCCGGGTGCGTCGCTGAAGGCGATCGCCGCGTGGCTCGAACGGGCGCTCGACGAACGCCACGACCTCGACGCACACGCGCCGGGCTGAAGCGACACGACGAAAGGACCACCAGTGGATCTGTTCGAGTACCAGGGCAAGCAGTACTTCGCCCGCTACGACATCGCAGTGTCGCCGGGTGACGTCGCCTACACGGTCGATGAGGCCGTCGCCGCGGCGGAGATGGCCGGCTATCCGGTGGTCGTGAAGGCCCAGGTTCAGGTGGGCGGCCGCGGCAAGGCGGGCGGCATCAAGCTCGCCGACAACGCCGACGAGGTGCGTCTGCATGCCGGGAGCATCCTCGGGATGGACATCAAAGGCCACACCGTGAAGCGCGTGTGGGTCGAGCACGCCAGCGACATCGCCAAGGAGTACTACGCGTCCTACTCGCTCGACCGCGCAGCAAAGAAACACCTGCTGATGCTGAGCGCGGCAGGCGGCATCGAGATCGAGACGGTGGCACTCGAAAATCCCGAGGCGATCGTGCTGCTGCACATCGACCCGGTCGACGGCATCTCGCTCGATGCGGCCCGCGCCGCCGCGGTCGACGCGCACATCGATGCGCAGGCGGTCGATGGTGTGGCGGTGATGCTCGTCGCGCTCTACCGCTGCTTCACCGAGGGCGACTGCGACCTCGCCGAGATCAACCCGCTCATCCTCCGACCCGACGGAGGCGTGCATGCGCTCGATGCGAAGGTGAGCCTCGACAACAACGCCGCGTTCCGTCATCCCGAGTGGGACGAGTTCCGGGCCACCGAAGAGCTCGACGAGCGCGAGCAGCTGGCTCGTTCCCACGACCTGCAGTACATCGGCCTCGACGGCACCGTCGGCATCATCGCCAACGGCGCCGGTCTGGCGATGAGCACCCTCGACGTGGTGAACCAGGTGGGGGGCAGCGCGGCCAACTTCCTCGACATCGGTGGCGGTGCCAACGCCGACATGATGGCGGCAGCGCTCGAGGTGATCAACTTCGACCAGAACGTCGCCAGCATCCTCATCAACATCTTCGGAGGGATCACCCGTGGTGAAGAGGTGGCCAATGGCATCGTCGAGGCACTCGGCCGGGTCGCTCTGCGGGCGCCGATCGTGATCCGCCTCGACGGCACGAACGCCGAACAGGGCCGCGAGATCCTGGCCAATGCCGGCATCCCCGCTTCGAAGCTCACCTCGAAACCCACGATGCTGGAAGCCGCCCGTGCGGCCGTCGCCATCGCCAACGCCACTGCGATCGCCGACGAGCACGGCACTCAGAACCGGAGCAACTGATCATGGCCATCTTCGTCAACGCCGACACCAAGGTCATCGTCCAGGGCCTCACCGGTGGGCAGGGCAGGTATCACGGGCTTCGCAACCAGGCCTACGGAACCAAAGTGGTGGGCGGGGTCACACCGGGCAAGGGCGGCTCCGATGTAGCGGGCATCCCCGTGTTCGACACGGTGGCCGAGGCAGTGGCCGCCACCGGCGCCACGGCGTCGTTCATCGCCGTCCCTCCGAAGGCCGCCTCGGCGGCGATCCTCGAGGCCGCCGCGGCAGGCATCGGGTTCATCGTCTGCATCACCGAGGGCATCCCTGCCCAGGACGAGGCCAAGGTCTACAACACGTTGGTGCGCCACTTCCCGGGCACCCGCCTGCTCGGCCCCAACTGCCCTGGCATCATCAGCCCCGGCAAGTGCAACATCGGCATCACGGCCGGAGAGATCGCCCAGGTGCCCACTCCGGCGGGTCCCAACGTGGGCATCGTCAGCCGCTCGGGCACGCTCACCTATCAGGCGCTGTACGAACTGAAGCAGCGTGGCATCGGCGTGAGCACCTGCGTTGGAATCGGCGGCGACCCGGTGCCGGGCACGAACTTCATCGACTGCCTGAAGGAGTTCCAGGCCGACCCCGAGACGCACGCGATCATCATGATCGGCGAGATCGGCGGCTCGGCCAGGCCAACGTCACCAAGCCGATGAGCGCCTACGTAGCCGGTGTCACCGCTCCCGAGGGCAAGAAGATGGGCCACGCCGGTGCGATCACCAGCGGCGGCAAGGGAACGGCCAAGGGCAAGATGGAAGCGCTACGGGCGGCTGGTGTGCGCGTGGGTCTCAACCCGACCGAGGCCGGTGAGCTGATGGCCGAGATCGTCGCCCAGCTCTGACCGGTCGGGCCCCTGACCGCCGCGACCCTGACCGCCGCGATCTCCAACTGTCCGTGAGCACCGCGCCGTCAGGCGCGGCGTGTGGCTCACGGACGCAGGTACCCGTGAGCGTGACCCGGTGGGGCGCGGCGTGTGGCTCACGGACCCCCGGGTTCGAGAGGTGCCCTGGACGCGAAGGAGCCCCGCCTCGAGGCGGGGCTCCTGTTCGCGACCTGGTCGATCGGGTCGATCGGTTGGTTCAGCCGGCCGGCGGTGGGGGCGGCGGCGGGGTCATCCCGGGGGGCGGGGGCGGAGGAGGCGTGGAACCGCCACCGTCGGTGCCGCCACCAAACGAGCTCTTCAGCTTGTTCATGTCCTTCAAGTCGTTCAGGTCGCCGCCCGACTCCTTGAACCCGAGCACCGAACCGACCAGAACGACGACGGCGGCGGCCAGGGCCAGGAACAACCCGATGCCACGGGTGAGGCCGCTGTCGACTCCCCCAGTATCCACACCGTCGGAGAAGAAGCGGACCAACACCAGCAGCAACGACAGCGCCGACGCGGCGAGGAACACGAGAGGCGCTGGAACGCTGCCGGGCAGCTTGAACACGCCGGCCGCGCCGAGGAACGTGAGCACGCCGACGGCGAGCAGCAGCAACCACGGAACGGTGCCGGTGAAGAAGTAGTTCGAACCCTTGAAGCCGACGTCGCCGAAATCGGTGTCGACCTTCCACCACTTCAGGAAGTAAGCAACCAACATCAGGCCACCACCGCCGACCTTCATCCAATCACTGGTCTTGAACTTGCTGAGATCCACGTCTGCCTCCAGGTGTGATCTGCCGGGTGGACGGGGGCCCGGACCAAACGCGAACGTACACCTTGTCAAGGGCCGTAGGGCGCGATGCTGCTCGTCACCTAGGTTGCTCGCCATGCCCACCGCATTGCTCTCCGTCTACGACAAGACCGGCATCGTCCACCTTGCCGCCGGCCTCCACGACATCGGGTTCACCATCATCAGCAGCGGAGGTACGGCCAGGACCCTGCTGGCCGAGGGAATCCCGGCGACCGATCTGGCCGACGTCACGGGTGTTCCGGCGATCCTCGATCACCGCGTCGTGACGCTGCACCCGAAGGTGCACGGCGGCTTGCTGGCCGATCCCACGAGCCCTGCGCACCAGGCAGACATGGCCGAGTACGGGATCGCGGCAATCGATCTCGTCGTGGTCAACCTGTACCCGTTCGAATCCGATCCGAGCATCGAGCTGATCGACATCGGGGGCCCGGCGATGGTGCGAGCGGCCGCCAAGAACCATGCCCACGTCGCGGTGGTGGTGAACCCGGGCGACTACGGCCCGGTGCTCGACGAGTTGCGCACGTCGGGCGCGGTTTCCGAGAACACGCGGCGACGGCTGGCCCGCGACGCCTTCGCCACCATCGCCGCTTACGACGCCCAGATCGCCACCTGGTTCGATGCCGGCGCCGAAGGCGACTCGCTGCCCGACGGCCTGCACCTCTCGCTGACCAAGAAGCAACCCCTCCGCTACGGCGAGAACCCGCATCAGCAAGGTGCTCGCTACCTGGCCGACGGCCGGCGCAGCTGGTGGGACGACGCGGTGCAGCACGGCGGCAAGGAGCTGAGCTACCTCAACCTGTACGACACCGAGGCCGCATGGCGGCTGGTGCATCGGTTCCAGGCGCCGGCGTGCGTGATCGTGAAGCACGCAAATCCGTGCGGTGTGGCGGTGTCGGGCG
>VFMC01000667.1 GCA_006515795.1 Acidimicrobiaceae bacterium
CGCCGCGCTCCTACGCATCGCCGATCGGTGTCCCGTGCACCGCACGCTCGAGGGCCAGGTGCACATCTCGACGGTGCTGGCCCCGGCGAGTTGACGGCTACCACCCGCGCCGGCGCGGTGATCAGGCGACGATCAGCTGTTCGATGATTCCTTCCAGCCCTTCGGCGCCGAGCGCCCCTAGGTAGGTCTCGACCCGCCCGTCGTCGGTGATGAACGCGTACGCTGGCTGGGCGGCGATCTCGTACCACTCCCAGATGGCACCGCTGCTGTCGTCGAGATGAGGGAAGCCGGCCGTGTCGGTGTCGGCCACGAACTCGCGCATCTCGGGGGCCTCTCCTCGCCCAGCCACTCCGACGAAGTTCACCTGGCCCGAGTAGCGAGCCGCGATCTCGGCAACATCAGGGGCCTCACCCCGACAGATCACGCACCATGGCGCCCAGAACCACGCCACCGTCGGGCGACCCGCGAGGGAATCCGCATCGAACGGTTCGCCGTCGATCGTCGTGGCACCGACGAACGCCGCCGGCACGACCGAGGGCTTCGACCCGGCTTCAGGCGCACTGGTCGAAGCGGCGGTCCCGGGCGCGGGCTCCGTTGCGGGAACTGGCGCCGACGCCCCTGGGGCGGATGTGGAGATGCCGGAAACCTCTGCCGCTGGAGGCACCCCTGCAGCGGACTCGGCGGACTCGGCGGACTCGGCGCCCTGGCGACCGCAGGCGGCGAGGACGAGACCGGCTGTGGCGGCGAGGAACGCGGATCGGGTCACGGGCGCGCCGAGAGGAGTGGTCATGTTCCAGGAACCCGCTCGCCCCCCGGCTGCATTCCGGGCCAGCCGCCGATCTCCGGCACCGTCGAATCGCCCTAGACGACTAGTTCCGAGGGGTTGGCGCGGTTGGGGCGTTCGCCGACAAGGTGGATCGTAGACACGCCGAAGGTTGGCGGTCGCCGTCGCTGTTGTTGCCGGTCAGGCGGCTTGGGTGTGGGGTGGGGCGTGGATGGTGGTGTGGCCGCCGGGCCGGGTGG
>VFMC01000216.1 GCA_006515795.1 Acidimicrobiaceae bacterium
CACCAGTGCGCGGAGGCGTCGCTGCTCGTGGTCCGCCCTTGCTACCTCGCGCTCAGGCGGGCCGCACATCACGCCACGGCGGCCACCGGGGTCATCGTCATCCACGAGCCCGGCCGGGCCCTCTCCTGCGCCGACGTCGAGCGGGCCGTCGGCGTTCCCGTGCTCGGGGAGATCCCATGGGATCCAGCCGTGGCCCGATCGGTCGACGCCGGCCTGCTCGGCAGCCGCCTCCCCGCATCCCTGGCGCGGCCGCTCACCTGCGCCCACGGTGCAGTTCGGGCAGCATGAGCACATCGCTGTTCGGCTTCGGCGCGCTCGACCGTTGGATCGACGACGACGCCGTCAGCGAGGTGCTCGTGAACGCCGGGCGCGAGGTGTGGGTCGAACGCGTCGACGGCCCACCCGGCACGCACTACGTGGGTCGCCTTGCACCTGGCGCCATCGATGTCATCCTCGAACGCATCCTCACGCCCACCGGTCGCCGCCTCGATCGCACCAGCCCCGTCGTCGACGCGCGGCTGGCCGACGGATCGAGAGTGTGCGCCGTGCTACCGCCGGTGTCGGCCGATGGACCGTGTCTGGCCGTGCGCCGGTTCCGCCGCCAGGTGATGGAGCTGAGCTGCTTCGGCCCACCCGATGTGTGTGCCTTCGTCGACAGCATCGTCGCCGCACGTTGCAACCTGCTGGTGAGCGGCGCCACCTCCTCGGGCAAGACCTCGCTGCTGAACGCGGTCGCCGGCCGCATCGCCCCCCAAGAGCGCATCATCACGCTCGAAGACACCGCCGAGCTGCGATTGGGCGCGCCCCACGTGCTGCGTCTCGAGTGCAGGCCGGCCACCACCGATGGCGTCGGCGAGGTCACGATGGAGTCGCTGCTGAGGGCCGCACTCCGTCTCCGGCCCGACCGGATCGTGCTCGGCGAGGTGCGCGGAACCGAGGCCGGCGAGCTGGTGCAAGCGCTCAACACCGGGCACGACGGGTCGATGTCCACCATCCACGCCAACTCGCCGACCGATGCCCTCATGCGTCTCGAGTCGTTGGTGGTGCAAGCGGGAACCGGCTGGACCGAGCGCAGCGCTCGCGACCACGTCTGTCGTTCGGTCGACGTGGTCATCCACGTCAGTCGGGCCCCCGACGGCACTCGCTCGATCGAGCAGGTGTGCGAGGTGGCCAACGTCGGCGCCACCGAACGCACACGACCGCTGCTGGTGGCGGGCGCCGTTGTCGGAGCGCTCGAACGGGTACGGCGATGATCGGCAGCGCCGTGATCGGCAGCGTCGTGTTCGGCACGCTCGCCGCGGCCGCACTCGCCGCCGGCCTGGCCTTCGCGCCAGCCCCTCGCCGCGAGCCGAGTCGGGCGAACGAGCTCCTTCGCTCACCGCACCCGACCGACGACGTGGTCGAGTTGCTCGACGACATCTCCCGCGACATCCGCTCGGGCCTCAGCCTGACTGCGGCGGTCACCGCGGCGCTGGCGGCTCGGCCGACCGTGCTCCCGGCCACGGCGTCGGCCCTCGGGCCGGTCTCCGGCAGCGACGAGGCACTCGCTGCGCATGCGATCCGCCTCGCCCACCGGTCAGGCGAACGTGCCGACGCCGTGGCCGAACAGGCCGCCGGCATATTGCGCGAACGCCGCGCCTGGCAGCACGAACGTCATGCCCAGGCAGCGCAGGCACGGCTCAGCGCACGAGTTCTCACGTGGCTGCCGATTGTCTTCGCGGCGTGGGGCCTGGCCACCAGCTCCCGGGTCCGGTTGGCCTACGGCTCCACACCCGTCACCCTCTGGTGCACCGGGGCCGGCATCGCCCTCAACATCTGCGGATCGTGGTGGATGCATCGCATCATCGGTGGCGACCGACCGTGACGACCTTTGGCCCTACCGCATCCGGGCCGGCCGGATTGGCGCCACGGTGTTCGGCCTGAGCGCGTTCGTGCTCGTCGCCGCCGTGGCCGCCTTGGTGTGGGGCGCCGTCGCGACGCTGTTGACGCCGGCGCGCCAACCCCACCAACCCCCGGTCGCCGGCCTGCCGCGTCCCACCGCGCCAGCGCTCGCGCCTCCCACCTCACGCTGGGTCGAACGACGGCGCCGGCGCACGCTCGACCGCTACTACCCAGACGCACTCGAGTTGTTCGTCGTGTCGCTGCAGTCGGGGGCCACGCCTTCGCCGACGCGTGTCGCCATATCGATCGCGGACAGCTGCTCAACGACGCCCTCCACCCGCTCGTGGCGCAGCTCGGGCCTCGCGCCCTCACCCTCGCGGCCACCATCAGATCGAGCTCGCGCACCGGCCTCCCGCTCGCCCCGATGCTCGAGCGACTCGCCGACGACGCCCGTCACCATCGTCGGCGTCATGCCGAGATGTCGGCGCGCGAGCTTCCGGTGCGGCTCACCTTCCCCCTTGTCATCTGCACGTTGCCCGCGTTCGTGCTCGTCGCCGTCGCGCCCCTGCTCATCGGGGCCGTGTCGTCGCTGCGCGCCTGACCGCCCGAGCGGTCCCCACCTTTGCGGCACCGCCGCCTGTTGCTCGATCACGAGCCGCCAATCACCATTCCCGGCTAGCCCTCCACTAGCCCGACCAGAGGAGAGCCCGATGATCCGTGCCATCACCTACTTGCAGGCCTGGTGCCTCACCCTGTCGCCGTACGACCCTGCCGACGCCGCCGATGCCGACGCCGTGAGCGACGACCGCGGTCAGGCCACCACCGAGTACGCGCTGGTCATGCTCGGCGCATCGGCGATCGCGCTACTGGTCATCACCTGGGCCACCGCCGGTGGCGGGGCCGGGCGCATCGGCCGGCTGTTCGATCGGGTGATCGATGCCGTCGTCGGGCGAATCTGATCGCGGCCGAGAACGCGGCCGAGATCGCGGCCAGTCGGTGGTCGAGCTCGCCCTGTGCACGCCCCTGGTGTGCATGTTCCTGCTGGCAGTGGTGCAGGTTGGGCTGGTGGTCAGCGATCACCTCCTCGCCAACCACGCAGCCAGGGAGGCGGCCCGCGCGGCATCGGTGTCGGCATCGCCAGCGTCGGCGGGGGCAGCCGCCGCGGCGCGCAGCGCGCCGGCGGCTTCGGTGGCGATCGCGGTTGCGGCCCGAACGGTCACCGCCACGGTTGTCCTCCGCTCGCGCACCGATGTGCCGTTGATCGGCGCACTGCTACCCGACGTCGAGATCGTCGCCACCGCCACAATGGCCCGCGAGCCGCCATGAGGCGAACCACCGTGGCAGGGGTCCGCGGCCCGCACCTGCAGGTAGGGTCGATTCGTGGATCTGCTCTGTCGATCGGTGATTGTCGGCGAGCTCCCGGTGCTCGTGGTGAGCGGCGAGCTCGACCTGGCCTCCATCCCCCTGTTCAGCGATGCGGTGGTCAGGCTCACCAACGAACACATCGGCGTCACCGTCGCCATCGACCTCGACGGAGTGTCGGTGCTCGACGACGCCGGCCTCGGCGTGCTCCTCGGCGCCGCGGGCCGCGCCCGCGAGCACGACGGCGATGTGGTGCTGGTGTGCACCGGCAAACGGCTTCTCGAGCGGTTCGAGCGGTCGGGGTTGATGCGGGCAATCGACGTCCGCCAACGACTCGCTCCCTAGCGGCCACAGACCGAACGAGGCGCGGCAGCGCCGGGCCTCATCGCCCGAGAAGCGGGACGATCTCGGTCATCGCCGTAGCGAGTTGCTGCTCGTGATCGTCGAACTGCGGCACCAACACCACCGAAGTCGCCCCGGCAGCCACCAACCGATCGATACGTGCTCCACCACCCCTAGCTTGGCCAGGCGCTCATCCAGGCCGGTTGCCGCAAACCGGTCGACCGCCACACGAACCTGGTCGTGAGCGGCAGCCGCATCGTCGGCGACGGCAAACAGCGAATAGACCACGCACGGCGCACCAGCCGGCAGGCGCGCACAGGCGGCGCGCACGTAGGCCGGGCTCGATCCCTCCGGCAGCAGCAGCCCATCGGCCACAGCGGCCATCGCTTCGATCGACCTCGGTCCGGTCACACCGGCGAGGATTGGCGGCCGCACAACAGGCGGGAACACGAGTTCGACGTCCTCGGCACACGCGTGTGCGCCGGTCGTCGTCACCCGCTCACCGGCGAACATCCGTCTGACCAACGCAACCGTCTCGCCGAGCGCAGCGAGTTGCGAGTCGGGCAGCGCACCGATCTGGCGCATCCAGTCGGCGACACCGTGACCGAACCCGGCCACGAACCGCCCAGGGAACATGCGCGCGATCCCGGCCATCTCCATTGCCGCGATCGACGGGTTTCGCGCCACCGCCGGCACGATGCCCATCCCGACGGTGATCGACGACGTCGACGCGAGTGCCGCCGACGCGGCGGTGAGCCCGCCCGCCCAGAAGCAGTCCTCCACCACCCACAGCTCATCGAGCCCGATGTCTTCGCAGAACCGGGCGAACGTGATCAGCTCCTCCGGCGGGCGCTCCCGCCGGAACATCGCACCGATCGGCACTCGACTCACGGCGCGCTCAGCCGCGGCCGCCGCCGGGCGCCATCGCGACCGCACCGTTCATGCGGAAGTCGGGATCGTGCTTGCGCAGCTCGCGCCGGGCGATGGTCATCTTGTGCACCTCGTCGGGCCCGTCGGCCAGACGCAGCGTGCGCTGGTGGGCGTACATGCGAGCCAGCGGGAAGTCGTCGCTCACACCGCCGCCACCGTGCACCTGGATGGCGCGGTCGATGATCCGCAGGGCCGTGTTCGGCGCGGCAACCTTGATCGCGCTGATCTCGACGGCTGCGGCCTTGTTGCCGACGGTGTCCATCATCCACGCCGTCTTGAGCGTGAGCAGGCGCACCATCTCGAGGTCGATCCGAGCCTCGGCGATCCAGTCCATGATGTTGCTGCGCTCGGCCACCCGCTTGCCGAACGTGGAACGGCCGAGCGCCCGCTTGCACCGATCGAGCGCATGCAGTGATGGATCCGGCCTGGCCCGAGGCGGGCCTGGCTGATCGCGAAGCCGTCGCCCTCGGTGGCGAGCATGTTCGAGGCCGGCACGCGCACGTTCTCGAACCGCAGCTCGACGTGACCCTCCTGATCGAAGTAGCCGAACACCGGCAGCGGGCGCACCACGGTGAGACCTGCCGTGCCCATCGGCACCAGGATCTGGCTCTGCTGCCGGTGCGGCGACGCGGCCGGGTCGCTCTTGCCCATCACGATGAAGATCTGACAGTTCGGATGCATCGCGCCCGAGATCCACCACTTCCGCCCGTTGAGCACGTAGTGGTCGCCGTCGCGTTCGATGCTGAGCTCGATGTTGGTGGCGTCGGACGAGGCGACGTCAGGCTCGGTCATCGCGAAGGCCGAGCGGATCTCGCCGGCGAGCAACGGGCGCAACCACGTGTCCTGCTGGTCGGGGGTGCCGAACATGGTGAGCACCTCCATGTTGCCGGTGTCGGGTGCCGAGCAGTTGCACGACTCGCTGGCGATCGGGCTGCGGCCCATGATCTCGGCAAGCGGTGCGTACTCGGCGTTGGTGAGCCCGGGACCCCACTGCTCGTGCGGGTGGAAGAGGTTCCACAACCCTCGGCTCCTGGCCTCGATCTTGAGCTCTTCGATGATCGCCGGCTGATGGTTGGGATTGCCCGTAGCGGCGATCTGCTCCTCGTAGAGGGCTTCGTTCGGGTAGATGCACTCGTCCATGAAGGCGAGCAGCTTCGTGCGGTACTCGTTGCAACGGTCGGTGTAGGCGAAGTCCATGGGCGCAACCTAATCCGAGGGCCGCTCGGGGCACTCAGCGAGGGCGTTGCTTGCGCACTCCACGTCGCTCCTGGGCCTTGTCGTGGGCGCGCTGCTCCTCCTCGAGGGCGAGCTCCTCGGCCACGAGCCGAGCCATGGCATCGAGCCGGCGCGGGTCGAGCGTGCCGGCATCGATGGCAGCCTTCACGGCGCAACCCGGTTCGTCGTCGTGCTTGCAATCGCGGAACCGACAGTGGTCGGCAAGGTCGAACACGTCGGCGAACGCTCGCTCGATTCCTGTGCCGCTGCTCCACAAGCTGACCACGCGCACACCAGGCGTGTCGATCAGCCACCCGTGGTCGCCAGTTGGCGACGCGGGCAAGCCGACCAGCTCGACCGCGGTGGTCGTGTGCCGGCCGCGCTGATCGCTCTCACGGACCTCGCTGGTTCGCAACGCGGTGTTGCCGACGAGCGCGTTGATGAGCGTGCTCTTGCCCACCCCACTGGCGCCGAGCAACGCCATCGTGCTGTGGTGCTGCACCAGCGAGCGCAGCTCGTTCACGCCCTCGCCGCTGATGCCGCTCGCACACATCACGGGCACTCCTGCGGCGACCGCTTCGAGGGCGCCGATCGACATCGCCGGGTCGGGGACGAGATCGCGCTTGGTGAGCACGATCACCGGCGCGGCTCCGCTGTCGAACGCGAGCACGAGCTCGCGCTCCAGCCGGCGCTGGTTCGGAGGTGACGTCAGCGCGTGCACGAGGACCACCGTGTCGATGTTCGCGGCGATGGTGTGTGCCGTGGCGCGACTGCCCTCGAACGATGCTCGCCGGGTGAAGGCACTCTTCCGCTCGATCACCACGTCCACCCGTTCGCCGTCTTCGCTCACCGAGACCCAGTCGCCCACGGCGACATCGGCACCGATGTTGCGGCAGCGCACCGGAACCATGTCGACGTCGTAGGCGACCGAGCTCCAGCCCCGATCGAGCCGCACCACCCGACCGCACCGACGGCCCACGCCCGACACCCGCCACGACCGCTCGAACGCCGGGACCCAGCCGAGCCGGATGTCACCTCCGGCGAGGTCGTGGAGAGGGTCGTCGGCCGGGTTCGCAATGCACCGAACGGTAGCGTGTGCTCGCTCGCCACCGTTCGTGCGCACCGTCGCGCCCACCCCCGAACAGAAAGCGCATCCGCATGCTCGCTCGTCTTGCCCGCTGGAGCTTCCGTCACCGCCGGATCATGGTGTTCGCCATCTGGCTACCACTCCTCGTCGGCCTCATCGCCGCTGGCGGAGCCATCGGCACCGACTACCGCACCAGTTTCGATCTGCCCGACAGCGAGTCGAAGGCGGTGGTCGACACCCTCCAGGCGATCGGCAACGACGAAGAGGCCGGCGACATCGCCCAGATCGTGTTCACTGCGCCGCAGGGCACGAACGACCCGGAGGTGAAGGCGGCCCTGGAGGGTCTTTTCGCCGAGGTCGAGAAGCTCGATGGCGTGAAGGTGGTTAGCCCGTACTCGCCAGAGGGCGCCCAGTTCAACAGCCCTACTCTGCCGATGTCGTTCGCCCAGATCGCCTTCACCCAACGCGAGCAGTCGCAATACGTCGAGCTCGCCGACCAGATCACCGCGCTCGGCGCCGGCATCGCCGTTCCTGGCCTGCAGATCGAGTACGGCGGCCAACTGTTCGCCGCGTTCGAGTTCCCCGAGAGCGAACTGCTCGGCATCCTCGCGGCGATCATCATCTTGTTGATCGCCTTCGGCTCCGTGCTGGCGATGGGGTTGCCCGTCGGCACCGCGCTGTTCGGGCTGGGCGTCGGCATCGGTGTCGTCGGGCTGAGCTCGAACGTGGTGCGGATGCCCGACTTCTCGGCCCAGATCACGGCGATGATCGGCCTCGGTGTCGGCATCGACTACGCCTTGTTCATCGTCACCCGCTACCGGGAGAACCTGCACAAGGGCCACGACCCCGAGGCCGCCACCGTCGAGGCGGTCAACAGCGCCGGTCGGGCCGTGATCTTCGCCGGCATCACCGTGATGATCTCGCTGCTCGGCTTGTTCGTGATCGGGATCGAGTTCGTCCGCGGCATCGCCATCGCCGGCGCCACAGGCGTGCTTGTGATGATGCTCGCAGCCATCACGTTGCTCCCGGCGCTGCTCGGATTCGCCGGCCGCCGAATCGATGTCACCTCTCGTGCTGCTGCCATCTCGGTCTCGTTGTTCGTGCTGCTCGCACTCGCCGGCATCTTCACCGGCCTCGCCGTCGGCGCCGCGTTCCTGGTGGCGCTCGGGCTGGCAGTGGTCGTGATGCTCGGAAGTCGGCTGCCATTCGGTTCGTCCCTGCGCACGCCCCTGCCGCACCGCCGCGACAAGCCCCGCGACCAGCAGTTCTGGTACCGCTGGAGCAGGTTCATCCAACACCGGCCGTGGCCTGCCTTCGTCGGCGGCGCCAGCATCCTGATCGTGTTGGCCCTACCGCTGTTCTCGATCCGCTTGGGCTTCGGCGACACCGGCAACCTCCAGGAGCAACAGACGGCGAGGCGTGCCTACGACATGCTGGCCGACGGATTCGGCGCCGGCAGCAACGGCCCGTTGGTGCTGGTCAGCACCGATCCCACGGCCACCGCGGCCACGGTCACGACCGTCGATGCAACCCTCACCGACGATCCCGGCATCGCCTTCGCTTCGCGGGGGGTCGAGGTCGCTCCCGGCACCTGGCTCTGGCAGGCCTACCCCACCAGCAGCCCACAGGACGAGGCCACCACCGAGCTGGTGCAGCGACTCCGCGACCAGGTCTTGCCATCGACGGGGCTCGACGTGAACGTCGGTGGCTTCACCGCCGGCGGCATCGACTTCTCCACCTACCTCGGCGAGCGCCTGCCGTTGCTCATCGGATCGGTGCTCGTGCTGTCGTTCGCCCTGCTGATGGTGGTGTTCCGCAGCCTGCTCGTGCCGCTGAAGGCCGTCATCATGAACCTGTTGTCGGTGGGTGCCGCCTACGGCGTGATCGTGGCCATCTTCCAATGGGGTTGGGGCAAGGACCTGTTCGGCATCGGCAAGGAGGGCCCGGTCGAAGCTTGGGCGCCGATGATGCTGTTCGCGATCGTGTTCGGCCTGTCGATGGACTACGAGGTGTTCTTGCTGTCGCGGATGAAAGAGGAGTTCGACCGCACAGGCGACAACGCCGGCGCAGTTGCCGACGGCCTCGCTGCCACGGCTCGGGTGATCACCGCCGCGGCGCTGATCATGGTGTGCGTGTTCGGCGCCTTCGTGCTCGGCAACGACCGCCAGCTCAAGTTGTTCGGCCTCGGCCTGGCCGTGGCGGTGTTCGTCGACGCCACGATCGTGCGCATGATCCTGGTGCCGGCCACCATGG
>VFMC01000217.1:0-1858 GCA_006515795.1 Acidimicrobiaceae bacterium
GGTGGGACCCGGTCTCGCCGGAGCACGAAGCCGAAACTGTTGAAGCCGAACCTTCTGAAACCGAGACTTTTGGAACCGAATCTGAGGAAAGAGACGCACCGTCATGACCCACACCGTGATCAGCTCGGCCACCAAAGAGGTCGTGATCGGTTTCGACCGCCCGTTCGTGATGATCGGCGAGCGGATCAACCCGACCGGCCGCAAGCTGCTGGCGGCGGAGATGAAGCTGGGCGACTTCAGCCGGGTGGAAGCCGACGCCCTTGCTCAGGTCGCTGCCGGGGCGCACATGCTCGACGTGAACGCCGGCATCCCTTTGGCCGACGAGCCGGCGCTGCTCGCCCGCGCCGTGAAGCTCGTCCAGGCGATCACCGATGTGCCGCTGTCGATCGACTCGTCGATCATCGCCGCGCTCGAGGCCGGACTCGCGGTGTACCAGGGCAAGCCGTTGGTCAACTCGGTCACCGGCGAGGACGAGAACATGGAACGGGTGCTGCCGCTGGTTGCCAAGTACGGCGCCGCGGTCGTGGCCATCTCGAACGACGAGACCGGCATCTCCGAAGACCCCGACGTGCGCTTCGAGGTCGCCAGACGCATCGTCAACCGTGCCGCCGACCACGGCATCCCTGCCTGCGACATCGTGGTCGATCCGCTCGTGATGCCGATCGGCGCGATGGGCACCGCCGGCCAGCAGGTGTTCAAGCTGCTGCGCCGGTTGGTGAGCGAGCTCAAGGTCAACACGACCTGCGGAGCGTCCAACGTGAGCTTCGGCCTGCCCAACCGCAACACGATCACCGGCACCTACCTGGCGATGGCCATCTCGAACGGAATGACTTCGGCGATCATGAACCCATTGCACGCGGAGGTGAGGTCGGCGGTGATGGCAGCCGACGTGCTCGCCGGCAACGACCGCGACTGCGCCGCGTGGATCCGCGACAACCGCGATCCCAATGCCGCCCAGGGTGCCCGCGAGGGGCGAGTCGGCGGCCGCCGCCGTCGGGCCGAGTAGGACCAGGACCACGCGCCATGCCCCGCATCGTGTTCACCCCGTCGGGTCTCGACGGCGAGGTCGAGGCAGGCGTCAGCGTGCTCCAAGCGGCGCGCGATCTGGGCGTCGACCTCGACTCGGTGTGCGGCGGCCGGGGCATTTGCGGACGCTGCCAGATCACGTTCAACGAGGGCAACCATGCGAAGTGGGCGCTCGACGTCGGCGGCGATGCCCTCACCGGCTGGACCGCGACCGAACAGGCCTACGCCGACCGCAAAGGGCTCAAGCCTGACCGCCGGCTCGGGTGCTGTGCGCTGATCGCCGCCGACATCGTGCTCGACGTACCGCCCGAGAGCCAGGTGCACAGGCCCGTCGTGCGCAAGAGCCTCGATCTGTCCGACATCGTGCTCGACCCGGCCGTTGCCCTCGCCTACCTGGAGCTACCGCCATCGCTGCTCGGCGATGCCACCTCGATGACCGATCTCGTGATCGGCGAGCTCGAACGAACGCAACAGCGCCACATCACCCACCTCGAGTTGAACGTGCTCCAACAGGTCCACGCCGCGTTCGGCGGTCAGGACCGCGCCGCCACCATCGCCGTTCGCGGCGACGGTGCTGTCGCCGTGTGGCCAGGTTTCGTCGACCGCGCCGTTGGTGCCGCGATCGACATCGGATCCACCACGATTGCCGGGCACCTCTGCGATCTCGCCACCGGCGAGATCCTCGCCTCGGCCGGCAGGATGAACCCGCAGATCCGCTTCGGTGAGGATCTGATGAGCCGGGTCTCGTACGTGATGATGAACCCTGGTGGCGACGAGCAGCTCACGGCGGTGGTCCGTGAGGCTCTCGACGAACTGGTCACCGAGCTGTGCG
>VFMC01000217.1:1910-6110 GCA_006515795.1 Acidimicrobiaceae bacterium
GGCGGCTGATGTCGAGACCGACAAGGTGCTCGAGATCGTGCTGGTCGGCAACCCGATCATGCACCACATCGTGGCCGGCATCGATCCCACGCCGCTCGGCATGGCGCCGTTCACGCTGGCGACGGCCGAGGCGATGAGCGTCACCGCGACCACGTTCGGACTCGGCTTCGACAACGCCAGCATCTACCTGGCGCCATGCATCGCCGGCCACGTCGGCGCCGACACCGCAGCAGTCATCTTGTCGGAGGGCCCGCACCGGTCGGCAACGATGCAGCTCCTCGTCGACATCGGCACCAACGCCGAGATCGTGGTCGGCGATCGCCACCGGCAGTTCGCGGCGTCGAGCCCCACGGGGCCGGCGTTCGAGGGCGCCCAGCTGAGCTGCGGGCAGCGCGCCACCGCCGGCGCGATCGAGCGGGTGCGGATCGATCCGGCGTCGCTCGAATGCCGGTTCAAGGTGATCGGCTGCGACCTGTGGAGCGACGAGGCCGGGTTCCCCGCCGAGACCGCCGAGCTCGACATCTCCGGCATCTGCGGCTCGGGCATCATCGAAGTGATCGGCGAGATGTTTCTCGCCGGGATCATCGACGCCGACGGTGTGGTCCAGGGTTCGATGGCCGCGAGGTCTTCGCGGGTGATCGCCCAGGGCCGCACATTCGGCTACGTGGTGCACGAAAACGACGACGTGCGCCTGTGCATCACCCAGAACGACGTCCGGGCGATCCAGCTCGCCAAGGCCGCTCTGCGTGCAGGAATCGAGCTGCTCTTCGACCACGCCGGCATCACGGAGGTGTCAGACATCCGCCTCGCCGGTGCGTTCGGCTCGCACATCGACCCTGTCTACGCGCTCCTGCTCGGCCTCGTCCCGGATTGCCCGGTCGAACACGTCCGCTCGGTCGGCAACGCGGCCGGCAGCGGGGCCGTCCGCGCCTTGCTGTCGGTGGCAGCCCGTCACGAGATGGAGGCCGCAGTCCGCGAGGTCGTGAAGGTCGAGACCGCGACCGAACCCACGTTCCAGGCGAAGTTCGTGGCGGCGATGGCCTTTCCTCACGCGATCGCACGCTCGCCCCACCTGGCTGCTGTCGTCACCCTGCCCGAGCGGACCAGCTCCGACCCCGACCCCAGTCGCGGTCGCCAGCGACGCCGTCGCGTCGAAACCGAACCTGCCGCCGCGCCGGAGGAACCATCATGACCGACTCATCCGCTGGACGCCGTTCTGGAGGCCGGGCCGGCCGGCAGGCGCTGCGCGCTGCGCACGTGATCGAGCGTGTGCCCTACCTCACCCGCACGATGAGGCCGTTCGAGATCGTCGACGACGAGGGCCTCGCGATCATCGAGCACACCGCCGACACGATCCTCGAAGAGGTCGGCATCGAGGTGCGCGACTACCCGTCGGCGCTTCCGGTGTTCGCTGCCGGCGGCGCCCACGTCGATGGAACCCGAGTGCGGTTCCCGCGCGGCATGTGCCGCGAGGTCGTCTCGGCCAACGCGCCGAGCACCTACGTGCAGCACGCCCGCAACCCGCTCAACAGCGTCATCATCGGTGGCAACCACACCGTCTTCGCCCCGAACTACGGATCACCGTTCGTGCACGATCTCGACAACGGCCGCCGCTACGCCACGATCGCCGACTTCCAGAACTTCGTGAAGCTGACATACATGTCACCACACCTGCACCATTCGGGCGGCACCGTGTGCGAGCCGGTCGACATCCCGGTGAGCAAGCGACACCTCGACATGGTGTACTCCCACATCAAGTACAGCGACAAGGGCTTCATGGGTTCGGTCACCGCCGGCTCGCGGGCCCAAGACAGCGTCGATCTGGCCACGATCGCATTCGGCGGTGACCTGCGCGACCGCACGGTGATGACCTCGTTGATCAATGCCTCTTCGCCTCTCGTGTGGGATGGCACGATGCTCGCGGCCGCTCAGGCGTATGCCGAAGCGAACCAGGCCACGATCATCACCCCGTTCATCCTCGCCGGGGCGATGGCGCCGACCACCAGCGCCGGCGTGGCCGCGCAGACGCTGGCCGAGTCGCTGGCCGGCATGACCTTCGTGCAGCTCGTCCGCAAGGGCGCGCCCGTCATCCTCGGATCGTTCGCCAGCTCGATGAGCATGCAGACCGGTGCGCCGACGTTCGGCACCCCAGAGCCGGCGCTGGTGCTCTACACCGTGGCGGCACTGGCTCGGCGGCTCGGGGTGCCGTTCCGGTCGGGCGGCTCGCTCACCTCGTCGAAGCTGCCCGACGCCCAGGCTGCGTACGAGAGCGCCAACACCTTGCAACCAACGGTGCTCGGTGGTGTCAACTTCGTGCTCCACGCGGCCGGCTGGCTCGAGGGTGGCCTCGCCATCGGCTACGAGAAGTTCGTCCTCGACTGCGACCAGCTCGGCATGATGGGCACCTTCGTGAAGGGCCTCGACATGTCCGACAACGGGCTCGCGCTCGATGCCATCCGCGTTCACGAACCCGGCAACCACTTCCTGGGCACAGCGCACACGCTCGCCAACTTCGAGACCGCGTTCTATCGCAGCGACACGGCCGACAACTCGAGCTTCGAGCAGTGGACCGATGAAGGCGGCCTCGACGCCGCGCAGCGGGCGAACGCGATCTGGAAGCGCCGGTTGGCCGAGTACGAGCCGCCGGCTCTAGATGATGCCATCGACGCGGAGCTGCGAGCTTTCGTCGCCCGCCGCAAGACGGAGCTCCCCGATGAGTTCGCCTGAAGACCACGCCGTGACGATGACCACACCGTGACGATGACCACACCGTGACGACCACCACCGCAAGAACAAGGACAACGATGTCTGCTCAATCCGTTCCCCACACCGCTACCGGCACGCAGCGACGACTAGTCGCCGAGGCGCGCTACGAACTGGTCCCGATGAAGAGCGTCGAGAGCCAGATCGAGCACGTCCCTGCGGGAAGCGCGATGTCGGTCACGTGCTCGCCGGCCAAGGGTCTGGCGGCCACGCTCGAGCTCACCGCACGGCTGCTCGATCGGGGATTCGACGCGGTGCCCCATCTGTCGGCGCGGCTCACCGAGGATCGCGCCCATGCGGCCCGCCTCGCCGCGTTCTGCAAGCAGCATGGGATTCGCGAGGTGTTCCTCGTTGCCGGCGACGCCCCGGAGCCGGTCGGCGCCTACGACGGCGTGGTGGCGCTGCTCCGCGACTTCCTCGACTGCGATCATGGATTGACCCACATCGGTGTCACCGCGTACCCCGATGGTCATGCGCTGATCGACCACGCCGTGGTGCACGAGGCGCTGCACGCCAAGCAGGAGCTCCTCGCCGAGGCCGGCCTCGGCGGGTTCGCCACCACGCAGATGTGCTTCGACGTTGATCAGTGGAAGCGATGGGCGCAGGCCGAGCGGGCGGCTGGCCTCACCCTGCCGCTGCATCTCGGCGTTCCGGGAGCGATCGACCGGGCGAAGTTGCTCACCATGGGTGCCCGGCTCGGCATCGGCTCGTCGATGCGCTTCGTGAAGAAGAACCCGAGCACGCTGCTGCGCCTGTTCTCCCCAGTCGGCTACGACCCGGCCAAGCTGATCGCGCCGCTCAGCAGGGTCGCCGGTGAGCTCGGCATCGAGGGTCTGCACCTGTTCACCTTCAACAACGTCGAGGGCACGGCCGCCTGGCAGCGCAAGCAGCTCGCCCGCCTGCGCTGAGCCCACGGAGACCCCGGGTCGGGCTCACGGACCCGGGGGTCGGTGAGCGTGGCCGGGCCACTCGCGGCGTCCGGCTCACCGACCCCCCGGGTCGGTGAGCGTGGCCGGGCCGCTCGCGGCGTCCGGCTCACGGACCCCCGGGGTCGGTGGGTCAGCGCGAACGGCGACGGCGGCGCCCGATGGCGGCGATGGTGGCCGGCACGTAGAAGGCCCGGGCCGGCAGCGACACCTCGCTCCACGGTCGCTTCACCAATGGCGACCGCCACGAACGCATGCGATGCACGAAGAAGACTGCGATCAACGCATGCAACACGAACAGCGACCAGAAGAACCCGACCGGACCCATCGACGACATCATCACCGCGGCAACGAAGGGACCGACCACCGCTCCGACGCCGTACAGCGTGACGAGCAGCGAGGCCGCGGCGTTGAGGTGCTCTGGTTCGATCCAGTCGTTCGTGTACGCGGCAGCGATCGAGTAGAGCGGGTAGCTCAACCCACCGAGCAGGCAGAACCACACCAGCACCAT